>NZ_ASPR01000013.1:0-139685 GCF_000517845.1 Paenibacillus sp. FSL R5-192
TTCTTGCAGAAAGCTTGTAGGCGAAGTGTATGCTTTCGAAGTAGCTTTCCTGCAGAAAGCTTGTAGCTCCGCTTCTTCAGGTCCTTTCTGTCTTCTCCGTTTTGTGTAAATGTTTTGTTCAATTTATATAGATTTGGGGTATATATTAAGGAGGGATATCTTGGTTGATAACCGATCATATGTTCTGTATAATGGGATAAAAAGGAAGTGTAACTGTTGATTCAATCTGCGTTTAAACATATTGACGTGGCTGTAACATCTTTAATCGATATATGTGATCAGCTGTCGGAAGAAGACTTGGCTTTGACTCCAATTGAAGGTAAACGACCTGTTGGAGAATTACTAGCCCATCTGTCTGTGATCTGCCGAGCGGATGTTTATATTTCCGAAGGTGCATCGGAGGAAGAGATGGCTCAATTCTATGCAGAGAATCAGGTGCATTCGCTCGGTGAGATCAAGCAGGCTCTGATTGATAACCAGATGTATCTATACCAACGGTACAGGCAGTTTAACACGGAAGAGTTATTACATGTGACGGATTCGTACTGGGGAGCTTCCTATAGTCGGCTGGAGTGGTTACTTGAGATTATGGGGCATGTATATCATCACAGAGGACAATTGTATACGATGCTGACCCTGACGGGCAAAGAACCCGAATCAGTACTTTTTAAATAGAAACGGATAGAATACATATAAGCATGTTATAGGAAATATCATGGGTTAAAGTGGGAATAGACCGACGATACTACACGCCATACGTGAAATAACGGAGGATTAGGGACGTGGAACAACACGATACATGGAATGCATCGATGGACAATACGTTGATTGACAGGTTAAAACAGATTCCTGAACTTGGTCAGGCCACGCGGATTGAACCTGTTATGAAGGGTTATTCAGCAGATACTAAATTCAAAATGTTTGTCCCTGGTCAAGGCCATGTGCTGGTGAGGGTGTATGATATTGCTGAGGAATGGATGAAGCAAAGGGAATATCAATATTTGCAGAGCATGCAACAATTAGGTGTACTGTGTCCAGCAACGTTGGGCACAGGTAGATTGGATGAGAAGAACGGATATATGATTCTTAGCTACATTGAAGGCGAAGATGCTTCTGAGAGATTGCCTCAGCTGAATGAACAGCAGCAGTGGGCGGTTGGTTTGGAAGCAGGAGCGCAGCTACAGCTGATTCACCAGTTGCCGATGGAGGAACAGATCGAATCATGGTACATACGCAAGAGCACCAAGCATCAACGTTACGTGGAGCGCTATAAACAGTGCCCTATTGTGATGAAAGAGGATCATGTTATTCTAACGTTTATTGCAGACCATCTCGGTTGGATGAAAAATCGTCCAGATGGATTTCAGCATGATGACTTTCACCCGAGCAATCTTGTCGTTAAGCAGGATAAACTCGTAGGAGTGATTGATTTTAATCGTTATGATCAAGGTGATCCCATTCATGAATTTTTGAAGCTGGGTTTGTTTGCTTCAGAGATCAGTATTCCATATTCCATAGGTCAAATTCAAGGCTATTTCGATGGCAATGAACCGGATGAGTTATTCTGGAGATTGTATTCACTGTATACGGCTATGGCGCTGGTGTCTTCTGTAGTGTGGATTCAGCAGGTGAAGCCTGAAGAGACGCTTGAGATGATGGCCAAGATCGAGCGTGTCCGTGAAGATCACGATGATTTTCGCAGTTTCATCCCTCGGTGGTATACTTTGAACAGGTAAGGAATTATGGAAGGGAAAGGAATAATGCCGTGGCACAGCCAGCAACCATTCTGCTTGTGGATGATGAGCAGGAGATTATTAAACTGATGGAAATTTATTTTGGCAACGAGGGTTATCGGATTCTCACCGCGAATGATGGGCTTGAAGCACTGGAACAATTGAAAAAAGAGTCGATCGATCTCATTATTCTGGATGCCATGATGCCAAATATGGACGGAATCGAAGCTTGTATGAAAATTCGGGAAGAGCAGAAAATGCCGATTATTATGCTGTCCGCCAAAAGTATGGATATGGATAAAATCACAGGGCTAAGCATCGGTGCCGATGATTATGTGACCAAGCCGTTTAACCCGCTTGAACTTGTCGCACGGGCGAAATCCCAGCTGCGCAGGTATCATACCTTTAATGAAGGTCGGGAGAACAAAGAGCACGAGTGGGTTATTGATGATCTGGTCATAAATACCGATACACATGAAGTTTGGGTGGATGAGCAGCCGGTTCGTCTGACTCCGCGTGAATTTGCAGTTCTTGAATTACTAGCTCGTCACCAAGGTTCAGTACTTAGTATGGAACAGATCTATCGTCAAGTCTGGAAAGAAGAATTCATGGAGTCGAATAATACAGTCATGGTACATATTCGCAAGATTCGTGAGAAGATTGAACTCGACAGCAAACACCCCAAGTTTATTCAGACCGTATGGGGTGTTGGTTATAAGATGATCAAACCGCAATAAACATGTACATTCACAGGATGTCGTGTAACATGAACACATTCAGGGAGTTCCTACTATGAATTCAAAGTTGATTAATACAGTCCGATGGAAATTTATCTATGCATTTCTGCTGAGCGGTATATTAACTGCAGTTATTTTGTACGGGGGTAGTAAGGTGGGGCAGACCATCCTGGAAGCTCAGACGTATCCGGATTATTCCATTCCAGCCCAAGGGATCAGGTGGTTGGTGAATAATATCGGTTCGGTGCCTTTGATGATTGTGGTAGGCGTGCTTGGTTTTGTGCTGTTTTTTTTCCTGTTCTCACGCAAGGTGATGCGGGTCCTGGATGAAATTACGGCGGGGATTCAGGAGGTTGCCAAAGGAGAGTTATCCCATCGCATCGAAGTGAAAACCTCGGATGAATTCGGAGTGGTTGCTGCAAGCATTAATCAGATGGCTGAACAATTGCAGTTATCGCTTCAGGAAGAGCGTAATGCAGTTGCTGCCAAAAACGATCTGATTACGGGGATATCACATGATCTGAGAACACCACTCACTTCTATTCTGGGATTTCTGGAGTACATCGAGAAGGATCGCTACCAGGATGAGATTGAGATGCGCTATTACGTTAGCATTGCCTATGAGAAATCCTTGACCCTTCGCAAGTTAATTGATGACTTGTTCGAATATACGCGTGTGAGTGGCGGGAGCCTTCCGTTATCTCTGCAAGCGTTGAACCTGAATTCGTTTCTGATGCAGCTGGCTGAAGAGTTTGCTCCCATGCTGGAGGATGCTGGCATGACCTACAAGATCATCGGCGGGCAAGACCCACTATGGATACAGGCTGCTCCGGGGGAGCTTGTAAGAGCATATGAGAATCTGTTCAGCAATGCCATTCGGTATGGTTCGCAAGGTAAACGAATGGAGATTGGGCTGGCCATTGAAGGTAAAGAGGCTGTAGTCCGCATCAGTAATTATGGTGATCCGATTCCGGCACAAGATCTGCCACATCTATTTGATCGATTCTATCGGGTAGATAAATCCCGTTCCCGCGATACGGGAGGTACCGGTCTCGGCCTGGCGATTGCCAAATCGATGATTGAATTACATCGAGGAAGTATCGTTGCTTACAGTGAAAATGGCAGAACGGATTTTGTTACCCGTTTCCCTGTAACCGCTGCTTCGCCAAGTAATTACTCAGAGGAAAAAAATTAAGAATTTGGTAAGAAGTTAGCCACTATCTCATTAAGAAATATTCGGTATTCTACCTCTATTACCATATTATTGTATAGAGGAGGATACCGAATATGAAGTCTCAATTTAGTACAGTAAGACTAAGATACATATACATTGGAGGAGCAAGCGCGTTACTGAGCGCAGCGCTCCTTTTTGTCGTTTATCACATGCTACGGTTTGCCCACAATCACATCCTTCCAGATGCAGCATGGATAACGCGTATGATGAACTGGGGAATCAATCATATCGGAACAAAGCCGCTCTTTATCTTCATTGGAGGAGCCATGTTTGCGATCCTTTTCTGGATTCGATCCCAGAAGATTGCGGAAGATCTCAGTCAACTTGCACGCGGAACAGCCGAACTTGCATTGGGCCATAATCCTGGAAGAATTGATGTTCTAAGTGGTGGTGAACTACGACAAATTGCTACCAATCTGAATGTAATTACGTTTCTCCTGCATGAGGAAGGGCTGAGCAGATCAGAACCGAAACATGAGAGAAGAGAGGTAGAGGGAGCGTTTATTCAGCATGAGCAACCCGGCCTTCAGCAACATAATGAAGAAGACAAGGAGAACACTCAAACTATTTCTACACAGGTTGACCTACCGATAAAACTTACTCTCTACGGTATTCAATCTTCTCTGGATGAGATTATCCAAGGGCGGTGTCAGGACGAGGTGGAAGTTCAGCATTGGGTCAAGTTGGCGTATGAACAGACATTGCTGCTTCATCATGCTCTGGAGATTACACAACGAGATAGACAGGAACACGAAGTTTCAATTGAACGGGTACACAAGGAGCCTGAATGTTGAAACACGTGAGCAAGCGATGGATGTATTACGTTTTTGATGCCGCAGTGGTTGTAGTTTTGATATTGACCCTTTTCTATCTCTATCTGATTACTTATGGCGAAGGAATGCTTCGCAATCGTCCAGAGGCCATGCAGGTGGCCTCTTCAACCATTATTACGAATGCAGAGGGGACCGAAATTTCGAGGTTGCATACGCAGACCAAAGGGTATTCCGAATATGCTGAACTGAACGCTATGCCAGATTTATTAAAGATGGCTTTTTTGGCTACAGAAGATCGACGTTTCTACAACCATGATGGACTGGATTTCATCGGACTTGGCAGAGCCATTATGCAAGACATCTTACATATGAATCTGAGTCAGGGAGGAAGCTCCATTACGCAGCAACTGGCAAGAAATCTGTATTTGAATGGGGATAAAACGTTGAGTCGAAAGGTGAATGAGATATCGATTGCGATGGCCCTGGAGAAGAAGTATAGCAAGGATGAAATTCTGGAAATGTATCTGAATCAGATCTACATGGGACGCCAGCAGTATGGTGTAAAAGCGGCAGCCTGGCGGTATTTCGGAATTAAGGATATGCACCAATTGAAACTATGGCAGATTGCTACATTAGCTGGAATGCCCAAAGGTCCATCCATATACAATCCAGTAGATCATCCTGAGCTTTCCAAACAAAGACGTGCCGTTATCCTTGGACTAATGCATGAACAGGGACTAATTACACGAAAGCAGATGCTCCAAGCCCGTGACGTCGATTTCACGCCGCCTGAAACCGTATTGAATGCAACAACTTCACCGGGCTTGAGCGAGCCCGCATATGTGTCTGCCGTGGATGCTGTGATTCAGGAGGCTTCTCGGCTCACAGGTAAAAGTGAAGCAGAGATTCAATCGGCAGGTTGGGTTATTCAAACTGGGCTAGACGAACAGGCACAACTGGCGATGGAAGAAACATTTGCAGACGCTACCCGATTCCCCGATGATCGCCAAGACGAGCAGGTCCAGGCAAGTATGGTTATTATCGACCAGCACAACGGTGAAGTGAAAGCGATGATGGGTGGACGTAATCCTTTAAAAGGGGGCATCAACCGGGCGATTATGGATGCAAGGCAGCCAGGTTCATCTTTTAAACCGATTATTGCATATGGCCCTGCGTTGGAGTCGGGGAAGTTCAAGCCAGAGAGCATACTACCGGATAAACGCATGCAATATGGCAGCTATCAACCTTCCAATCTCAGTGGGCGTTACAGTGGTTCAATAGCCATGTCCCAAGCCTTGCAAAAGTCTATCAATGCCCCAGCCGTATGGCTGCTTCATGAGACAGGACTGAACGATGCACATCAATTTGCGGCACGACTCGGTATTGAACTGGGGAAAGAAGATCTAAACCTCTCAATTGCCTTGGGAGGTGTGCATCAGGGAGTGTCGCCAATGAAGATGGCGCAGGCCTATACGGTGTTTGCGAATCATGGCAAATTGAATACAGCCCATCTGATACGCGAGATTACAGATTCACAAGGACGGACAATATTTGCTCATAAGTCGGAAAATAAGCAGGTAATGTCCTCCAGTACGGCGAATGCCATGACCAGAATGCTGCAAAATGTAGTCAGTCAGGGAACAGGAAGCCAGGCACAACTCGGTCAGCACAAGGTAGCAGGGAAAACGGGAACAACACAGGCTGCATTACCTGGTGTGGGAAGAGAGGCCAATCGGGATTTGTGGTTTGTGGGCTATACGAGCAGCTGGACTGCGGCGGTCTGGATGGGATTTGATCATACGGATGAAGAACATTATATGAGGTCAGGAAGTGGTGTTGCAGCGGAGTTGTTCGCAACAGTGATGAGACGTGCTACCCAATAGAATGCAAGAGAGAGACCTTATTCCAGATGGTTCTTTCCTTCTCTTGGATAACACAGAAAATAGCTTCTAATGTATAATATGTGTCTTATCTATCGTAAACGGAGGCTGAAATGAACTATAAATATAGGGACTCGGAACTGGATACAAGCTCGCTGCAGCCTAAAAGTGGTATCAGACCGGAACGGCCTGGCATCTCCGGATTAGGCGGATGGCTTATATTAATTCAGATTGGCCTGTGGGTCACACTGGTGCTTCTTATTGCGGATATGTCGCAGGTAAATGTCATTATGGATCCGGTGAGATGGGAGGGTGTCCGTGGTGTTGATTCGGAACTTTATACTGAAGGGATACGCCCGCTCCTTTGGTTCGGAGTCATAAGCAGCGTCATGTTACTATTGCTCGTTATCGTGAATCTCGTACTGCTGCATAAGAAAAAAAGGCAATTTCCGTGCATGATGATTATTCTGTACATTGCAAATGTATTCATTGGAGTCGTGACATGGATCTTGATCGCACGAATTGAGATTCCGAGAGAGCAACATGTGCTCGATCCAACATCAGCATTTAATTTAACAATCCGATCGCTTCTGACATGTTGTATCTTTATCCCGTATTTCCTACGGTCGGTACGTGTGAAAAATACGTTTGTGAAGTAAATAGACTTCTTTGATTGTCTCACTGCACTATGCACTATAGTGCTCTATAGGATAGTGACACGTAAGGCCCGTAGGTATACAAGATTTCATCCTGTATGCCTAACGGGCCTTCCACGTGTTGAATATTATGAAAAGAATAATCATTTCGATGATGATTTTGCCCGAAGTGAGGCGGGAATTCGGCGTATCATCTGGTTTAATACCTCGGATAACACAAGGCCTACGGCAATAGCGCCGGATAACATGAGTGCCTTGGCGGCCATCTCCATAGCGGCACTGTAGTCATTTTGCACAAAACTTCGCATCGCATTATACGCCAGTCCACCAGGAACGAGAGGAATGATGCCTGCAACGCTGAAGATGATGACGGGTGCGCGAAACATGCGAGAGAATACCTGGCTGATGACACCTACGGCTATGGTCGCTGCAAGTGTAGCAGGAACCGCATCCGCTGCATATTCAAGCACGATATAGATAATCCAGCCGATCATGCCGACAAATCCACCGTGGAGCAGCATGCGCCGTGGTGCGTTGAAGATGATCCCAAACGCGGCTGAGGCGACAAAACTGGTCAAGGCTTGTTCAATAAAATGGAGCATATCCTGCATTCCTCCGTCTTACATAAAAAGTGAAAATACAACTGCAATGCCTGTACCTATAGCAAAAGCAGTCAGAAATGCCTCGGCTCCCTTGGATAATCCGGAGACGAGATGTCCGGCCATCAGGTCGCGTACAGCATTGGTAATCAGCAGCCCCGGAACCAGCGGCATAACCGAACCAATGATGATTTTGTCCCGTTCATGACCTACTCCCATATAGATCAGGAGAAAAGCGAGTAAGCCAATGACAAAGGATGCCGTAAGCTCGGCAAAGAATTTGACCCGCACCAACCTGTGAAAGGCAATAACGGCTGCATAACCTATGCCCCCGCAGATTAACGCCGGAAGAAAGTCGCTCCAGCCCCCGCCAAACATAATGGTAAAACAACCACTGGATAACGCTGCGGCCGTAAGCTGCACAGCCGTTGAATAGGAGGAGGGCTTTCCTTCGATCTGTATCAACAGATCATGGGCTTCCTGAGCGGATAGCTCACCTTGTCCGATGCGACGGGAGACCGCATTCACCTCGGACACCTTGTCCAGATCCGTCGTACGCTCGGAGATACGAATGAGCTTGGCAGGTTCGGTTGCATCAACAGAGAAGAAGATGCCTGTCGGAACAACGTAACTGTGCGAATGGGGTAAGCCCAGCGCAGCTGCCATACGTTTCATCGTATCTTCCACACGGTAGGTTTCACCACCGCTTTGTAGCATGATTTTGCCTGCGAGCAGACAGATTGCAATCACGCGTGATTGTTCAGTAGGATTGCTGCCAATCATACCCGTCTCGGCTTGTGATACGGGTGATGAATCATGACGTATGTATTCCAACCGGATCAAGCTCCGTTTCATATGAGATATGGGGTGGTGCGACACCATTGTATCATATTTCACACGCTCGCAAGGAATCATACGGCACCATCGCCAAGACGATAAAAAAGCCTCGTTCCCAAGACTTGAAGATCTCAGGAGCGAAGCTTCTTGGAACAGGTTCGGATATAGAAGTACAATACCACTACATCAACAGTGTGATAACCAACAATTCATACAGCACAAGCGGCAAAATCGTTGGTCCAAACAAAGCGCGCGGTTCAGGATATCCATGCATCGGGGTAACCTGGAGATACAAAATTCCCCGGTCTGCACTGATGACGACACCTTCCCACACTTGCCCATCGATATTCTGGACTTGTACCTTCTTGCCTATATGCTGCCGAGCTGTATGATGAAGCATATTCCGCACATTTTGCACGGATTGAAGCATCGGTTGATTGGCTTGATACACGACACGCGTGGATGGCGTGGATGTAGATTCAGACATGATGCACAACCCTTCCTCAAAATAAGTTCTTACTTCAAGGTATGCATCTGCCTATAAAAGGTGATTACACAAACGCCATCTCAAGGCTCCCGCGTCCATTTTCATAAGCGACTTTGCCCAATGCTCCATTCACAAAGGTGAGCTGCGGCGGAACATGGCCGAGATCCACATCGTACAGTACAGGGACATCCAGATCCCCAAGTGCAGAGGATAGGGCATCGGTAAAATTAAAATCGGCTGTATCGGAATAACCCGCAGGTCGTCCAATCATGAAACCTTTCACACCTGCAAACCAGCCAGCCTGTTTCATCTGCCACAGATGACGGTAGATATCCCCCGCATTCATCTCACAGCTCTCCAGATACCAGATGGTACCTTCGACTGCACAGTATTGCTCCAGATAGGATGCAACAGGTGCATATGGCGTGCCAATCAGACTGGAGATTGTATCCATACAGCCACCGATCAGCCGACCGGAGAACGACACAGCGGTATCTGCATCTTCCGAGTGGCCGAGCTGTTTCCATTGCGAAGGTGTATCCAGGTTAAATCCAGGCAATTCCGGTTTCCATGCCGATTGATAATGTGTGGAAGACGATTGTGTGATCTGTCCGCCGTATTTGGTCTGTAACACATCAATCCAGCGCGCAGTCACGGGATCGAGGGCGTTTGATCTTAGATCAACATAGTTGGTGCCATGTGCTGATGCTGTTCCGGTGATCAGGGTATAGGCGAACAGGAACGTACTTATATCCGAATATCCCATGACCCATTTGGGCGGTAATGTTTTCAAAGCTTCCCAATCCAGCAGGGGGAGGATATCCATCAGAAATTCCCCGCCCCATGGAGGGATAATGGCTTGAATATTTGGATTGCGGAAAAACTCATTCATCTCTTCGGCGCGTTCCTCTTTGGAGGCACTCACACATTTGGTGTTGTGGCGGAGCGATGGGCTTTCCAGCACGTCAAAACCAAGGCGCTCCATATTACGTTTGCTCTCCTCAAGATAATGGTATAGGGATTCGCCTACACCGCTGGAGGGGGCTGCCACACCGATGGTATTTCCCGGAGCGAGTGGCTGCGGATAACGGATGGAACGTTGATTCATATCTAAACACACCTTCCCTATGAACATCATTGCTCGTAATAATGAATGTTTCCATTATATAGAATATTTGCGATAATCACAGCCTACTGGTAGAAAATTAAGGATTAACAGGGATGTCCAATGAGAAGGGAGACTTTACTTTCATCGGATAGGTGGAGATGTTCATTTTCACTTCCCCTTTTAATTTGGCTCCATTTTTGATAGTAGAAGAAACAATCGTATGACTGTCATCCGTTCCCTCTCCACTACTCCAACTGGCGCCAGGGACTTCATATGACTTCCCTGTACTGTCTGTAACTTTCCTGAAAGTTAGAACGAACCCACCGTCCATCCTGCCAGCAACGGAGAAGTCAATAATTAGATCTTTGCCTTCGACCTTGCTGCCTACCATCTTCAATCCAGGTGGTCCACCTGTAATCCGGTGTGACTTCAGATCAAGGGTAAGAGCCAACTCATCTTTATCCAATCCGGAGAAGCCAGATCCCTGTAACGTCAGCTTTTTCGGTATGGAGAAGTACATGCTTTCGAAGTAAATGGACCGTTCATCCTCACCGGTTGAGGTATCTGTTCTCCACGCGCGGCCTTGCTCATCAACCAGTTGAAGATCGCTGAGGCCGAATACCTTCTTGGTATTTTTAGGATCAAAATTCACATCAAGCACAAGACGTGTTGGATACATAGTAGCCTGTTTCACATTAATACGCTGTCCATCCACTGTTAACGTCTGATTCACAGGAATGACCTTTTTCATGCCTTTGGTAAGATTCTTGTCTACCGGGAACGTTATTTTCCACTTTTCTGCACGCGTTGTATCTCTGGCCTTAAACACGACGCTCAGCTCTTCAGGAGGAGAGGTTCCATCCGTGAAGATCACGTCTATCATATTCTCATTCACATTCTCGTCTGGTGAAGGTGTTGGATAAGCGTGAGTAAACGCAACTGGAAGATCTTTACCGTTCTCATCGAGCAGATCAATATCATAGTTGAATTTCTCGGGATCTTTCATGCCTTTCATCGTGTAAAAAATAACCATACGTGACTCGTCTGTGATAATGCCATCAACGGTCAAGGAAGTACCATCATGCTCGTCGGTGACACCGACCTGCTGTAAGAGGGACTTATCGATGGCCATCATTAATCCTTTGTCCTGGCGAATCATACTCACAATGCCCTCCATTCCGGGCAATTGCTCCACGAAGGATGCAAAAGCGGGAGAGACACGGATACATCCGGTAAACAGCAGGATGAAGGCCGCTGCCGAGATTGAACTCATGTACCAGCGCAGCCGGGACTTTCGCTTACGGGCAGCCTGGCGGATTCCGGACTGCACAGCCTGATAGGCGGCGGAATCGGGCACAGGCATGGTTTCGTACTCCGTCTTTCGAGCATTCAGACGTTCTTCCAATGTGTCGAATGAGTTTTGTTCATCCGTCATGAGGATACATCTCCCTTCGTTTCAAGTTGATCACGGAGCTGTCCGAGCGCCCGATGTAATCGAGATTTTACGGTTCCGGTCGGGATTTCGAGAATATCGGCAACTTCAGTTAAGGAGAAACCTTCGAAATAACTCAGGATAATAATCTGTTTGCAATCCCGGTCAAGGGTGGATACGGCCGCAGCAAGATCGGGGTCCGCAGGACGATCCCAGCTGCTGGATTCATGAATCTCGGTGACGGGACTGAACCGACTTTTGCGTTTGCGTTCGTCCGCACAGTAGTTGAGCAGAATGCGGATGAGCCAAGTGCCGAAGTAGGATGGTTCCTTTAATTTTTTGAGTTTACGGAACGCCCTGAACGTTGATTCCTGAATCGCTTCGAGCGCATCACCTTCGTTATGCAGGTAGGCATAGGCGATACGGTACAGTTGGCTCTGATGTAATTCCATTAAGGCTGCAAAAGCCTCGGCATCCCCTTTTTGTGCGGCGATGGTGAGCTGAATAGGGGTCACATGGCTCCTCCTTTCATGGATATGTTGAGTATTAGACCGTGTAAGGCATCAAACGGTTCTTACTCCCTGGAAAAAATATGATGTATCGCGATTTCTATATAAGTTGAACTATATTTACACGAGAACGTAGAGGACTGAAATAACGTGAAGAAGCGGAGCTAAAAGCTTTCTGAAAGAAAGCTCCTTCGGAAGCATACACTTCGCCTTTATCGCCAGATTTTCACCTTTGTAAAAGTGAATTAAAAAAATCTGGGGATAACAGCGATCGGAGGGTTGTTCTGTCATCGGAGTGGCAAGTGTAAATATTCTTTAGCTCAACTTATATAGTCTCTCGATAGAGGTATGTAATCGAACAACAAATAACCGTCAGACCTTCTCTTTGTACTCCAAAAAGAGTCCTGACAGTTATTCGCGTATTACTCACGTTATCTAATCATTATTGCTGATGCGCTGTAACGGCTGCTCGCAGACATGAAGCTGTAGACGTGTTACCACTTTCAAGTGAAATCTCTAGTGCGGTCTGGCCTGCTGAGTTTAGCGCGTTTGGATCAGCTCCATGCTGAAGTAACATCTCGATAAGTTCGATCTGATCCGTATGAAATGCTGCCGAGTGCAACGCATATTGTCCATCGCTGTCCAGAATATTCGTGGATGCCCCATGTTCGAGTAAAAGTTGGATAACTTCTGGTGAACGTTCTCCGGCAAGTGCGGCATGCAGTGCAGTATTGGACGGGATAAAGGAAATCTTGGAATGAGAAAGGGTGTTAACATCTGCTCCATGCTCCAGAAGGAGACGAACTGCTTCTGCTTGTCCATAATGAGAGGCATATCCCAGCGGAGTTAACCCATCCTGATTTTCAATATTTGTGAGTTCCGGGTGAGAAGCGAGCAATAATTGCAGGTTGTCCACATCTCCCGCCTGTGCAGCCTGAAATAATTGATTAATCTGTTCTGCATGATTCATAAAGGAATACCTCCATCTGATGAGATATTAGAATTTACAGGGATTCATTATACAGCTTCTTCACAGCTTCCAGCCCAGGTACCGCAAAGCAAGCGAGTGGAGAGGGCAGATCATTCAATGGGAACCAACCGATCTCACCGATTGCTCCGCCTTCTTCCAGATTACGAGCATGACCGCCAATCACCTTGGTGGAATAGAGCACGGATATCCAATGTTCCTTCTGTTGTGGCTGGATCGTCTCCGCCGTGCAGAGCAGACTGTCAATGGCGATATCCAGATTCACTTCCTCCTTGATTTCACGGATGACGGCAGTTTCCAGTGATTCATAGGGATCGACTTTCCCGCCAGGAATACTCCAGGTGTGCTGCTCGGGCTGACGATTCCGCCAGGCGAGAAGCACTTCGCCCCGTTCATTGAGGATGACCGCACCTACGCCGATGCGAGGTGAAATTTCAGATTCACCTTTTGGAACAGAACTTAATTCCGACATTGACAGCGCAGCTTGTTCGTTCCCATTAGGTTGTGAAAAACCACCCGCTACCATATCCCCAGATTCAGGAGTACGAGTAGACTGGAATGACAAGGGAAGCCCAGCCTGTGCGGACCATTCTTCGGCAAGGATACTCATCGAGATCAGGTCGTAATGCATGCCATCCCGCAAAACTGCTGAACGCTGGCGACCCTCTTCCCGGAATCCGGCTTTTAGGTACGCACGTCTCGCGGCTTCATTGTATTCAATGACTTCCAGCGCAATCCGGTTTAGGTTCAATTCGTGGAAGCCATATCGAAGAATCAGAGCCAGAGCGTCGCTTCCGTAGCCTTTACCTCGATCATTTTCTTCGCCGATACCAATGGCCAGACGAGCCGACCGATTGTTCCATTCAATTCGGTAGAGGGCTGTGAATCCAATGAATCGGTTACCCTCCAGTGTACGTAATGCAAATTCAAATCCGTTGTCGCGGCGGACAGACGAAGAACCCGTTTCATCCGGCGTTAACGGGATCGCGATATCGGTATCCATGTTACGCAAATATTCATAATCATCTGTGAAGCGGGAGAGACGCATGCAATCTTCCGGGCATGGGGCCGCTAATCTGACTTTGGAACCTAGAAAACCATTTAAATGACGTGGAGACATGTTGCACCTCTTTTATTCGATATGAAATCAATCGTTTCTCCCCATTATACTACGAACAGGAGAGGATACCGAAAAATGGCACCAAACGAGCTACACTCAGGGAAAAACAACAAAAAAAAGCAGCCGTTTCGGGCTACTTGTACATTCATTATTTCAGATCATTCAATAAATTCTTCATTTTTTTGTAATGTCCACTGACCCGATCAACCATGTAGTTATACATGAGCTGATTCTCCGAAAGATTCGCCATTTCCTTGTCAATGTCAACGTTATTGTTGTTATTGTTCATGGCTGTTTCGTTGTTCTCGACAATTCGGTACTGTACGATCGAAGAATTGGGATCACTGATAGGAAAGTGTTTGTCATGAGTCCGCTTCATGGCGAGCTGATCTGTTTTGCCATTTTCAACGATACGTCTCAACTCTTCCTGAAACTCTACCGTTTTCTTTTTGTAGTTAGGCGTGTCTGCATTGGCTATGTTGTTGGTAATGGCATTATGCTGTGCAGTAAGCGCTTGTAACAGTGATTCGTTACGTCTTGTCGTATTCGTTTCGATCACGGGCTCAGTCTCCTTCACTGTAGATTGTACAGTTACTTCTATAATAAGAAATTAAGTTGCACACTGTCAACATAACAAAGAAAAAGACAAGCACATGCCGGAGGTCCCCCGATAAGAAGAACCCTGCCTTCATGAAATCTTGTCTTAGATTTTGCCCTCATGGATCAGCGTTGAACAACCTCTTTAAGAGGGACGATTAATATTTTTGCCGTAATAGATCTCGTCCATCTCCAGCTTCAGCCACTCCGTAATCTCCTGTTGTTCCTTCTTGCTGAGCTTATCCTTGGTGTACCCAAACAGATAATTGTCGAGATCGAATTCCCTCAATTTACATTTGGTGTGAAAAATATTCTCCTGATAGACGTTCACGTCAATCATGTCAAAGCTGCTCTTGATCTCATCCGGAATATAATTCTGAATCGAGCCGATCTCATGGTCAATGAACAGCTTGCGTCCGCTCGTATCCCGCGTAAAACCACGCACCCTGTAATCCATCGTCATAATGTCCGTATCAAAGGAGTGGATCAGATAATTCAGTGCCTTAAGCGGTGAGATCTCACCACAGGTGGAGACATCAATGTCCGCACGGAAAGTACTTATACCTTCACTAGGATGAAACTCAGGGTAGGTGTGCACAGTGATATGGCTTTTATCCAGCTGCATGACAACGTTATCGGGTAGAGGGCCGGGAGATTCATCGAGTGATTCTTCGGGGATCTCCACAATTGGACCTTCCGAGACAAGCATCGTAACACTCGCACCTTGAGGCACGTAATCCTGCTGGGCAACATTAAGAACGTGGGCTCCGATGATGTCGGAGACGTTGTTCAGAATTTTACTCAGCCGGGCGGCGTTATACTGTTCATCAATATATTCAATGTAAGCTTCGCGTTCGTCTTTGGTTTTGGTATAACAGATATCGTACATATTAAAGCTGAGCGACTTGGTCAGGTTGTTAAATCCATGCAGTTGAATGCGCTGCTCTGGCGTAATTGTCATGGTTGCAGTTCCCCTTATCCCATACGACATATCATCGCAGTTATAATACTACTTATACCCAACCTGCCTCGAAAAAAAACATATGTACGTCATTCAAAATACGATTCCCCTCTGATGAAAACTATGCATGAATGGACTTCAGATGATCTACATTTTTTCAGAATGAAGAATCGTCAAAGTCTATAACATCGTTCATGCGCTCATCCTCAGCTACAGATTGAATATCCTCTGAAGTGACACTGATGATTGTATAGTCCTCGTTCTGCTGTTTCTTCACGGCTTTTTCCTTCACAAAACGGGGGCTGCCTTCTCCGGCATCTTCGTCATAGACGAGCAGAAGACCATCGCTTTTACGCAGCAACAGGTCATCCCGTGCAGTGAACTGCCACGGCCCGATATAAGGTTGATTGCTAATCGCACCGTAATAGTCCACACCCGAGAGGATGGAACGGTAATACTCCTGCTTGTCTTCTTTCCATTGCTCCTCCGGGTTCTGAAAGGCAGTGATGATCGACAGCTTCAGATGTGGATACGTCTTCTTCAGATCAATCACCACTTCGCAGGCCCACAGGTCCACACCGTATTGTCCCGGCGTCAGCACCCATTCCAGACCATCCTCCACGAGGGGAGTGAGTCGGGAAGAGATGGCTTTTTTGATAAAAGGAATACCTTCATGCTTCTGTCCAAAAATCTGCAATTCATGTGCCCGGTAACCGGTGATCAACAGGTTTTTCAGTGTCCGTTCCTCCTTTCAGGCATGATCAATCGATCAGTTGATCAGTCGATTCTATATAACGATGCAGTTATTTCACGGGTGGAGTTTCTGCACGGAACGGATACAGGAATGGCTTTGGAATATCCGTTTCAAATGACATTAACTCATCCGTTGTGGGATGGATAAACGAGAGTATACGTGCATGAAGTCCGAGACGGCCAAGGTCTCTTGTGCGTGCACCGTATTTTCTGTCACCGGCAATCGGATGTCCGAGATCTTCCATATGCACACGAATCTGATTTTTACGCCCTGTCTCCAGACGCACTTCCAGCAAGGAGAACTCACGGTTCGACTTCAGACGTTTGTAATGTGTGATGGCATGTTGTCCATCATTCGGACGAGAGCTGGAATACATTTTCAGCGTTTTGGTTTCCTTCAGCCAGGAAGAGATGGTGCCTTCTTCTTTGGCTACTGAACCTTCAACAAGGGCAACGTAGACGCGGTCCTGCACATTTTCTTTCCAGTTGTTTTGCAGCTTCTGCTGTACCTCTTCACTTTTGGCAAACATCATGACACCTGACGTATCCCGATCCAGACGATGTACAACAAAGATCCGGTTGAGCGGATTCGTGCGGCGTACATGCTCTGTCAGTTGGCGATAAGCCGTCAGGTCATCCGTCTTGTCAGCAGCGATGGACAACAGTCCGGCTTCCTTGCGGATCACAATGATATCATCGTCTTCATGCAAAATGTTAATACCCGTCAAGGATGGAGCAGCGACTGCACCTTCTTTTCGAATGTAGACAATCTGACCTGGCGTCAGCGCTTCATTAAACTTGGTTACAACCTTCTGATCCACGGATACCTGTCCACGACCCAGAATGGACTTCACTGCGTTCCGTCCTGATTTCAAATGCTGCAACAGGAAATTCAACAGTTCATCCGGTTCGGTCACTTTGTACTGGCGTGGTGGTTCCTGCTTGCGATAGTAGGAATTGCCTGGTCGTTTGGATGCGCTGGCATTTTTGGGTTTGTTGCCTCCAGCTTTCTTGGGTGCACCCGATGATTTAGCGGTTATTGGCTTCTTATTCTCCTCCGTATTGCGTGATGCGGAAGCACCTGATGTTTTGGCAGATGAGAAGTTGGACTTGCCGGAACGTGCTGAAGATGAACCTGTATAAGATTTACCCTTGGCCGAGGCCGATGTCTTGCTGGTTGGACGTTTGCGTTTATTCATGAATAGTAATCTCCTTCTGAACAGCCTGTACCGCTTGTGTGCATACGATCCGTTCATTTTCGTTATGCAGTTCAATATACCATTAACAGTCGACAAATAAAAATAGGTTCATACAATCTGCTATACATCCAATCATAAGAGTAGTGAGATTCATAGGATAGGGTATCCCATAGCATTGGAGGTGTTACTCATGGGCGTGTTTCTCGATATGAGAACTTCGATGAACTCGGCAACCGTAGGACAGCCCGGTTTGTCACTGTCAGAATCCCCGACAGCTTTTGGCACCATTGGTCTACAGACGCAGGGTGTGGTGAATCCCATTATTACGTTGAACGGGACAGTAGGTGTTACGGGAGAACTGGGAGATACCTTTGTTGTGGAGCTTGTGCGAGGTTTTTTATATGATCCTTTCTATATCATCTACCGTGCTGAAGGTACGATTGGACAGAACGGAGGTGCCGAATTCCATTCGTTCACAGCTCAGGATCTGTCTGCACCACCAGCATTGGAAAGTGTGTATACTTCGTTCATCTCGGGGGTGTCCACAGCAGTAAGAACCGGGCCGGAGATGTTATACGGTATTGCAGCCACCGGTTAGTAGTGAAAGGCGAAATATAACAGGCAGAGTGCTTCGTCATCACTTCTGTTGACGGCAGAGTTCGCTTCATACCCCAGATACGCAAGACAATGCAACGATAGGTTTCGACTAGCGCTCAGCAAGAAACCCCCGGCTCAAGAAGTCGGGGGTTTTTGCCGTACAAGCATCTGCACGTTTCAATATAAATCACGAATCTAAAGTTTGAAACTGTCCAGGATCAGTTGGCACGGCCTTTCAGAATGATGTTGTTGGCTTTGCCAAAGTCAATGGCCACTTTGCCTGCAAGTGCAGCTGTTCGCTCCGCAAGGATAACCGCGTTGACGCCACAGGAGAAGAGAGCGACATCGAAGGTATGTTGATTATTCTGAATCCAATGCAGCGTTTCATCCATTTGATCATAGCTGTCAAAGGGCAGGGCAGTCACAATGTTTAGATTATACGGATCACGTTCGAGCATGACACGCAGTGCCTCAATCTCACGAGTAACGAGTAACACACGCTTGCCTGCAAGCATCTGCCAGAAACGCGGGTTCTGCGCCAGTTCCCGATTAACACAGGCATGACAAGTCATCGGAGGAGAGATGCCAAAGTGTGCAAATACCATGTCGGTCAGGGGTCTTTTGAGATAATCGGGAGCATTAATGGTGCTGTCACCACGAGGAAGAATGCCCACGATATCGGCACGTTGCAAGGAAGCGGCGACTTCATCCCGTAGTTTCGGGTTGGGAAGACGAAGTCCCTTTTGCCCTAGGTTGGCTTTCTTGGCCCAACGCTCCTGAAGGACCTGTTCCGTGGGCCATACGGTTTCTTGAGACATGACGATATTCTCGCCATCACCGACTCTTACAAGAGACAGCGGTCGGTGTTCTAGAAGTGCCGCTTCGAGCTGATCAAGCACACCTTCCATTTCAAGATAGATCGAATTCATGTGATGGGTTGCCTCCTTTGAAAATTGAACTGTTCTATTCTATGTTGCGAATACCGTAACGATATGTACGTTCGACCCAAAGGGCGCCATCTTCGGTTGTATATCAATCTATTTATATGAAAGTTAGTACATCTGTCGGTACCGCTTCTATCAACGTTTCATACGATATAGAGTGCTGGATTCACAAGCGAGATGTGGCTTGAAAGCGATCAGATAGATAGAAGATGGTCTTCGTAGGAAGACGGCATCAAAACTATGAAAACAGTCTGTATCCGGTAAACGGAACTTGCAGCGTTCATGAGGAGGAATGTTATGTCCAGGAAAGTTGTGATTGAGATTAACTTTAACAATTACGGGATGGACCCACAGCGATTAACGCGGGAATGGCTGGAGCGTCGGATGGGCATCTTCCGCACGTTCACATTGCATTGCCTGAAGGCGCAGACGAATCAGGATTTCCTCACAGTGGTGAAGTTGTCCAAGGAATCCGGGGAATTAATGCAGGAGATTCTGGCGGGTCAGGAGCCGCTTCCCTCCAATATTCGTTTTGGAACCAATATGGAGAGTGTGCGTGCCATTTTGGCGTTTGCCAAAGGTGCGGAGCAACTCTATATTGCCCGTCTGGATTCGGATGATCTATACCATAAAACCTTTGTTCAACAGCTCTACGATATTCAACCACAGCAGCAGACGATGGCATTGATTAACCAGAACGGATATCTGTGGGACAGTGTGAATAACGAGATGGCCCCAGCGTTTCACCGTTCTCCACAGTTCTATGTCTACTTATATAAGACAGCCGAATACGCAGCAGGATACCGGGTCAAGCTCCCGGGCAGAGGTACACATGGCAATGTCATTGAACTGCCGCACGAGCTGCTTGCTCCGCGCAATTATGTCAACATCGTGCATTCGAGCAATACTTCAACCAAAAAGGTACCGCCCAAAGACCGGTTAAGCCGGGATGAGATGGCACAGGTACTACGCGAATTCATGATCTGATCAGGGAGGGATTCATCCATGATTCAAGGACAAACGATTCTGATCACCGGAGGAACGGGCTCCTGGGGTCAAAAGCTGACCGAGGTGCTGCTGGAGCAAGACCCGGCTGAGATTCGCCTTCTGTCACGTAATGAATACGCCCAGATTGCGATGCAGCGAGAGTTCAACCATGATCCGCGTCTGCGATTCATCATTGGGGATATCCGCGATAATCGGGCAGTGGAAGATGCATGCAGAGGTGTGGATGTGCTCTTCCATCTGGCTGCGCTGAAGCATGTTCCGGTCTGCGAGGACCAGCCTGATGAAGCGTTCAAGACCAATGTGATCGGTACCCAGAATATTATTCGGGCTGCGATACGTATGCAGGTTGCCAAAGTCATCGATGTGTCCACAGATAAGGCGGTAGATCCGATTAACGTATATGGCATGACAAAGGCTTTGGGTGAAAAAATGATGATTCGTGCCAACTGGCTAAGTGAAGGTACCCGGTTTGTCTGCATCCGCGGGGGCAATGTGCTTGGAACCAGCGGCAGTGTTGTGCCCTTGTTCCGTCGTCAGATCGATGAAGGCAAAAGCCCGACCATTACGGACAAAGGCATGACCCGTTTTTTCCTGACGCGTACCGAAGCTATACATTTACTGCTTAAGGCGGCTGAGGCGGCCGTGGGCGGAGAGACTTTTGTGATGAAAATGAAAGCTTGCAAGATGACGGAACTTGCATCCGTCATGTTGGAACAGGCAGGTCGTCCATCCTTCGATTATAAGGTGACGGGAATACGTCCAGGCGAGAAATTACATGAAGTGCTGATCTCGCCCTTTGAAGCGCCGCGTACGTATCAATATGATGCGCAGTATTATGTCATCCTGCCGGAGCACAAGGACAAGAGCCTAACGGATCAGTACAGCAGTCTGCCACGTGTGAACTTCTCCGAGTATCGCTCGGACAGTGCCATGATGAACAAACCAGCGATTGCCCGGTTTTTGCGTGCAGGTGGCTATATCGATTAGGGTGTGTCTCAAAACTCGTTCGGAGTTTTCAGACACACCCACCGAGGGGAGGCGGAGCGTTTGGAGGTGGAAGGAATGGAAGAAAATCATCAACACAACCAGCACGAAGGTAATGAAGAGTTACAGCAACGTACCCTAATACAACATATTAATGACCGCTCCCTAAAAGCTGTTGTCATTGGTCTCGGTTATGTTGGTTTACCCATGGCTGTAGAGATGGCACAGGCAGGTTATCAAGTCCACGGGATTGACATCGATACTTCCAAGGTAGCCAAGCTGAACGCCGGGAATTCGTATGTCATAGGTATAGAAGATGATGTTGTGCAGTCGCTTATGCAGGCTGGATTATTCACGGCAAGCACCGATTATGCAGCGGTGGCACAGGCCAATGTCATTGTAATCTGTGTGCCCACTCCGCTGACTGCCGAGCATCAACCGGATATCTCGTATATTTCGGCGGCGGTGGATGGCATGAGTCCTTATTTGCAGGAGGGCAGCCTGGTTATATTGGAAAGCACGACCTATCCGGGCACAACGGAGGAACGTGTGAAACAACCGATTGAAGCGGCAAACGGCTGGCGAGCTGGAGAACAGTTCTACGTCTGTTATTCTCCAGAGCGGGTAGATCCGGGCAGTGTGCATTATGGTGTGAAAAATACCCCGAAGATTATTGGTGGCTCCACACCCGCTTGTCTGAATTATGGTAAACAGTTCTACGGCTCGTTCCTCAACGAAGTTGTTCCGGTTAGTTCAACAACGGTAGCGGAGACGGCAAAGCTGTTCGAAAATACATTTCGCAGTGTCAACATTGCACTCGTGAATGAGCTGACTCCGGCCTGTGAACAGATGGGTGTAAACATCTGGGAGGTGCTGAATGCGGCGGCGACCAAGCCGTTTGGTTATATGCCATTCTATCCCGGTCCCGGCATCGGCGGGCACTGTATCCCAATCGATCCGATCTATCTGTCCTGGGCTGCGAACCGTCAGGGATCGGAGCTGCAGTTCATCCAGCTGGCGGATGCAACCAATCGGCAAATGCCAGAGAGAGTAGTGAAGCGTGCCTCGGAGCTGCTGGAACAGAATGGTGTAACTGTGCGAGGAGCACGTGTTGTACTGGCGGGTATGGCTTATAAAAAAGACATTGACGACTTGCGTGAATCGCCAGCGCTGGACGTTTATCGGCTGCTGAGCGCAGCGGGTGCAGAAGTGGTTTTTACAGATCCAATGGTGCCTGTCTTCCGCAAGGATGACGGTACAGTGCTTCAATCCCGGCCGGCTACGCCGGAATTGTGGACAGGAGCTGATCTGGTGATCATCACCACGGATCATTCGGGATTCGATTATCAGGAAATGGCAGATCATGCAAAGCTGATTTTTGATACACGCAATGCAACGGCCGGATGCCTCGGGGGAAATATTGTGGTGCTGGGTCAGCCGGTTCATCGGGTGAAAACGGGAGAAACCTATGGCCAATCATGATCGAGTGAGTGAACGCTATTACGGCGAGATCAATTCGGAGGATTCTCATGAAGCGACAAGAACGCGTATCCACTGGATGTGTCGTGAGGCGACTGGCAAACGCATCCTGGATGTCGGGTGCAGTCAGGGCATTACGTCCATTCTGCTGGCACGTGAAGGATTTCGTGTAACAGGGATTGATCTGGAAGAAGAAAGTGTTCGATATGCGCAAGCTGAGCTTGCCAAAGAGTCTAGGCCAGTTAGGAACAATGTGGATTTTCGAATGCTGGATATTACGCAATGGAAAGTAAGGACTGCCTTTGATACTGTGCTGCTTGGAGAAGTGCTGGAGCATTTTGCTCATCCGGAGACGTTGTTGATCCAGATTTATCGGCTGTTGCAAGGTGATGGGACGTTGGTTGTGACTGTGCCGTATGGGTATCACCCGTTCTATGACCACAAGCAGACCTTCTATGCGGGAAGCCTGGCGATGTGCCTAATACCGTATTTCGAAGTCTTGAAACTGGAAGTTCATCATAAATATCTATGTTGCGTGGCCCGCAAACGGCCGAGTACACAACTGCATATGTCGCCGACTTTGGACCAACTGATGGAGTGGATGGAACTGGATCATGTCCATTTTGCCGAGGTGGAACATCAGCACCTCCGCGTAATGAAGCAGCGCAAGAAGGCACTGGACAGTGCGGTGGAGCAGGTGAAACGCCTTCGCCGTCAGGAGAGTGGGGAAGGGTAGCAACAGCGGCAAGGGCAGGGGTATTCTAACGAATCTCACACGTCTTATTTTGATGAATTAGACGAGATGAGAAATGTAACGAATCTCAGCGGCGCTATTTCATCTGAAAGCTGCGATAAACGACGAATGGATGCCTATAATGCGAGAATAGCGGGTCTCAGATTCGTTACATTTACCAGGTGGCTGAAATACACCAAATAGCGTCACCTCAGTTCGTTAGCCACAGTGAAGATGAAATGAATTCCGTGATCAATACCAATACCAAATAAATTGGATTAAACATTTACACGAAACGGAGAAGACAAAAAGAATATCAAGAAGCTGAGCTAAAAGCGTTCTGAATGAAAGATGCACCGGAAGCATATGCTTCGCCTTTATCCCCGGATTTACCCTTTATAAAAGGAATCAAAAAAATGGGACTAACAACGATCGGAAAGTTTCTGTCATCGGAGTGTCCAGTGCAAATCTCTTTTAGTTCAACTTATGATAGTACTTTGTTCGGAGTATTTAACCAACAAAAGCAAATCGTTATGACATTTCGTAATACGCGTACGACAGGAAGGGGCTCAAAACGTGATCACCATCAGTCTGTGCATGATTGTGAAGAACGAGGAACGCACGCTGGCGCGCTGTCTGGACTCGGTTGCCGGCATCGCGGACGAGATCGTCATTGTGGATACCGGTTCATCGGATCGCACGATGGACATCGCTGCGCAGTATACCGACCATGTCTACACGTATGAATGGAAGGAAGACTTTGCCGCAGCGCGGAATGAGTCATTCGCCAAGGCCACGCAGGAGTATATCCTATGGCTGGATGCGGATGATGTGTTGCTGCCCGCGGAACGGGCGAAGCTGGAGGTGTTGAAGCAGCAGCTTCCGTCAGGGGGGAAGACGGAAGCTGTGATCTTGAACTACACGCTGGCCGAGGGAGCGGAGGGGAGTCCACTTGTGACGGACCGACGCCTTCGCCTGGTCAAGCGGGATGCCGGGTGCCGCTGGCATGGCCGGCTGCACGAGCAGCTTAGCTTTCCGCGGGGCGAGGTCATTACGGCAGATATTGCCGTCACGCATCGCCGCGAAGCGGGACATCATTCGGCGCGAAACGTGCGCATTCTGCGCAAATGGATCGTCGAAGAGGGCGTAGCCCAAGGTCGCCTGCTGTTCTATTATGCAGGCGAGTGTTATGACCGCCAGCGTTATGCGGCGGCGGCACGCGGATACACGAAGCTTCTGGAGCAGCCAAGCGGTTACCGCGAGGATCGCCTGATTGCCTGCGCGCGGCTGGCGGAATGTTATGAACGACTGGGTGAGCCGGGCCGTAAGCTCGGAGCATTGCTGCAGTCGTTCCAGTATGATCTGCCACATGCCGATTTCTGCTGCGCTATTGCGGCCTGTTTCCATGAACGGCAGGAACCCGTCTCGGCGATCTACTGGTATATGCAGGCGGTGGACGTGAGCAGCCGCGATCCGGGTCTGCGCCCGGTGCCTAGGGCTTGCCGTACATGGCTGCCACATGCTCGTTTATCCCTTTGTTATGCCCATCTGGGCAACTGGGAGCAGGCACTCATGCATAACACCAAAGCCCGTGAGTACTTGCCCAACGATCCCGGGTTGCTTGCTAATCGGCAGAAGCTCGAAGTGGTGGTACGCAAGGAGATGAAGGAGCGGGAAGAACGTGGTGAAGTGTCACCGCGTAAGTAGGGAGACGAACTGGGACAGATGAGGACAGAAGGGTTTGAAGCGGGAGTAGAGATAGAGAAAATAGATTGAAGTAGAAGTGAAATAACACAAAAACTAATCCGTTGCTGGTAGGATGCGATAGGGCGGATCAGTGAAAATAAGGGTTGAGTGGAGATAGAGTGTAAGGCACAATTGCGAGCAGAAGCAGAAGCAGAAGCAGAAGCAGAAGCAGAAGCAGAAGCAGAAGCAGAAGCAGAAGCAGAAGCAGAAGCAGAAGAGGATTAAGAGGTAGAATAGATATAATAGATAAATATGATGCTGCCATATGTTTAAAGTCCGATAGCTACGAAGTTGTTAGTGAACAAGCATATTAGATCACAATAAAGTATAAGTAAATAAACGATAAAATGCAGAACAAGAGCAGCCCCGCTCAGCCGAAAGAGTCGGTGAGAGGGGCTTTTAATGCTTCTCGTGCTGCGTGTATCTCCTGCCATGGTGTAATGAAAGTAGCATTTGGTGAAATTTTCACAAGGCATACAGAGCATTGGGACTTTTGACATGCGGTGCAGTGAAGATTACGCATCATGATGGAACTTCGCGCGTTTTAGACTTACACTATGTTGCTAAGTTGTTTTACTTTTCGGGTGCCAAGCATCGCACAGACTGGTCCTTCATTCGTAAGCTTTTGCAAGCCCAGCCCCAGCCATCATATATTTCGTCATCGATATTGAGGGTCATGGTCTCATCCGTATATTCATTCCAGTTTTCAATCCGAAGTGTGTTTTCACTGTCCCATTCGAGATGGTTATTTCCGTGGTGCTTGCCACGATAGATCGTTTTTACCGTGGCGTCCTCAGGGGCATTTGTCTTCTTTACATCGACCCAGATCGTAATCCCGCCTGCGGCACCACCATAGGGCACACCATAAATCTCGGCAGTATACTCACCATTCCTTGAAGGCATGGAATAACTCAATTCCCCCAGCTCGGAACGGTCAAATGTGGAGAAGTAAGGACGGAGCCAGAAATACAGGAATACGGCGGCAAACAGTACAAGAATCAACAATGTTAATGTAGTGAGAATAGGGTGTCTACGTATCCAAGGTTTGCGAGAATTTGTATTGGATGAACTTGAATTAGCTTGAGTATTTGAGTCCATAAGGTTGAACCTCCATATGCAGCTTACAGTGAAATTTGCTTTGCAGGAATATAAATGTCCATCTCTCCGTAGTAGTCCTGAGCCAGACTGCCGTCAATTCTTTCAAAATAGTAGGGATCACTCTTCTCGTACCCCGAATGGCTCTGCCAATATTCATCGATAAATGTCCAGACACTGTCCAGATGATCAATATTGATGAGACTTGGATGGAAATCACAGACAAATTTGAATACGGCATACTGGTTGGCTGGGACCTCAATTCCGTCCAGTTCTTCAGGGATATGATCCAGACTGGTGACCTCTACAGACGGCTGATATGTACTGTAATCCTCGTTAATTTCATTGGTAAATCCGATATATACGTTGGGTTGCAGCACGTTAGGAATCGAATGAAAGTGTTTGTCAAAAAAGTCGTTGCCTGCTGAATTGGCTTCATAGTGCTCTTCGTTATCCGCATACCGAATGTGGGACCGTTGCCCAATGAGTTTCATAGCCGGTTTTCGTACATACGTTGGTTTGAAAATATATCCATATGGAAGCGTTGTGATCATGGACGAAGTCATGCGGGCAGTGAATTCAAGGTCTCCAGCTCCCTGTTTGCGATACTGCAGGGGTGTAATGCCGAAGGCTTGTTTGAAAGCACGTATGTAGGATTGTTCATGTTCAAAAGCGTAATGTCCGCTGATATCGATAATCTTCCAGTTCAGATTCACCAATTGCTCTAGGCTGCGTGCCAATTTGCGTGAACGAATGTATTCTCCAGGCAGTTGTCCGCTGACATGTTTGAACATGCGATGCAGGTGGAATTTGGATATATGAGTCACAGATGCCAGATGATCCAGCGTTAATTTGTCTTGAATATGGTCTTCTATGTAGTCGAATAGCTTATCCAGTGTGTTTAGCAGATCGTGTTGCATATCAATCTCCCTACTTCTAATAGTACTTACAGCAATAAATGTTCATTTTTTCCTTATCACCGATGATATCATAACCAAGTACATAATTTAATGACAAGATTGGAGAAAGCATCCATGTTTGCTGACAAAAAAAATTATACAACGTTAGGCATGTTAACTCGATTATGGACACTAACGGGCAAGTACCGTATGTTCATCATTCTGTTACTTTTCGCCGCATGTATGGTCTCCCTGATTGAGGTCGGTTATTTGGAATCGATCCGAAGACTGGTCAAAGGCGCGACTGAAGCACAGTTTTCGTTACTCTACTCAGGTTTGATCATAGGCGTTAGCATTGTAGTATTACGATTGATTGTAACCGCATTCATGACGAGGGTCGAGACGTTATTCCAGCAAAAGACATTATTGTCTGTGCAGTCTCTACTGCTCTCATCCTTTAGCAACACAGAGACACGCGATCTGGCGCATTATCATACAGGTGACCTAACCTCTAGGGTCTGGACTTCAGCCAAGGAAGCACAGAAGGGGATCAACCAACATGGCATTGAACTCGCGAAAAATATCATTCAGCTGATTCTTGCCTTTGCTTACTTCAGCTGGGTTAACTTGCCGCTGTCGTTGGCTATCATTGCATTCACTTTGATCTATCCTCTTGTAACAGTAGGACTGGGTAAACGTCTACAAAGACGGCATGATCAGTTGAATGCCAGTGCAGCATCAAGAGATGAGATACTGACTGAAATCATCCAAGCCCCGGTTGAGATCCGAAGTTACGGACTCGCGGGTTATGTACACCATCAATTTAAAGGTCGAATGGATCAGGTTTTCAAACATACGATGTCTGTATCTGTGTTACAACGACTTTCGGAAGCAGCCGGACGGGTCTCCACGTATGGTGGCATGATTCTGATTCTCTATCTAGGCGGCATGCAGGTCCTGAATGGACATATGGATGTAGGCGGACTGGCAGCTTTTCTGGTAGCAAGCAGTCAGTTAACTCGTCCGATTGAATCGTTATCTGGGCTGTGGAATGATTTTATTGGTTCGGCTTCTCATGCGTCCAGAATCTTTGAAGTGCTGGATTTGGAGAGAGAGAACACGGTTGCTAATACCAGTACAAATACACATGTACGGCCCGATACGTATTTAGTGCAGCTTGAAAAACAATCTAAACCGGCTGGCATCAACGTGCAGCATGTGTCTTATAGGTATGCGGAGCAAGAAGAAGTGTTAACAGATATTTCTTTTGAGGCCAAGAAAGGAAAGCTTACTGTAATCACAGGGCCAAGTGGGTGCGGAAAAACCACGTTATTGAAATTGATAGCCGGATTAGATAGACCTGTTACTGGTTTGATCCAGGTCATGGATCAGAAGAGTTCACTGAAGGATATGCACGAAGTTCAGACAGGGAATGTCAATCAGGTGTATGTTCCGCAACAAGCCTTTATTTTCACAGGAACAGTGGAAGAGAATATTGTTTTTGGACAAGAGGGGGTATCTGCCGATCAAGTAGAGGTCGCGGCCCACATGACACATGCACATGACGCGATTATGCGTCAATCGCTCGGCTATGGGACAGAGCTTCAGTCACAAGGCGGGACGATGTCGGGTGGTGAGCTTCAGCGTATTAGTCTAGCCAGAGCGATGCTGAGGAATCCGGATATTCTTCTGTTGGATGAACCGACGTCATCTCAAGACCCGTGGCATGAGCAACGTTTGAATGATCTTTTTGCCCGAATCACTGCTGACAAAGGCACAACGGTTATTGCCGTTACTCATCGATTATCGCTGATCGAACGGGCAGATCAGGTCATCTATATTCAGAAAGGACGCGTCAAAGATACGGGGACTCATCGTGAATTGCTGGATCGTCCAAACGGATATCGAAATTATATTGCGGAGCAGGATACGGAAGTGGAGGAACAGCATGAGTAACAAGACCGAAGATGCAGCATACACCGATGAAGTTGAAATGAAGAGCAGTCATGAGAAAAGTGGAGCTTATGAGATAAATGAAAATAATGAAAATGAAAATATCGAAAATGAAGCTCATCATCAGATGAACGAAAGTGATGTTTCAGATGACCCAAAACAAGCTATATCATTGGCAACGGTATGGCCCGTTATTTTTCGCTGGATGAAGCCTTATGGATTAGCTGTAGCGATCTTGCTCATTTTTATCGCCGCAGATGCGGTCTTTGATTGGGGACTTGCCTTTGTACAGGGATTCTTCGTGGATGCTATTCATGATGGGGGACAGGAGCAGTTAAACGCTACAGCGTTGATCTTTATCGCCATTCTGGCAGGGTTTATCGTATTGCTCGCGATGCATCGTTACGTGCTGGTATGGCTCAAGGAATCGATGCAACGGGATATGTCCATGGATCTGTTGAAACTGTTAAACCTGATGCCCTATTCCTGGGTGCGCAGACAGAAGTCCGGGGATGTGATGCTTCGCATCAAGGAAGACACCAAGCATGGTGCAGAAGTTGTGGAGGCTATTGCAGAGGGTGTTACGGTTGTATTCATCATTGCTCTATCGCTGGGATACTTGTACAGAGCAGATGCATGGGTTGCGGTTATCGCCTTGGTAAGTGCAGGGGCAATCTGGTTCACGGCGAGGTTGTATGATCAGAGAATTGTACATCTGTCCGATGAGGTCGAATCCAGGGAAGGCGTGTCCCAAGAACAGATCCAACAGTATGTTGAAGGGATACCGGTGATTCAGATGTATAATGCTTCACCGTGGTTTCTCGCTCGTTTTCGGACACAACAGCAATCACTGAATCATGTTCAGGCCAAGTTACAGATGACCCTGAGCATGTCGGATAACGTGGCGATGGCGGTGTTTGGTCTGGCTCAATTGGCAGCGTTGTTCCTTATTGCTTTGTCAGCGGCTAGGGGAACTTTGTCTCCGGGCATGGTTGTTGCAAGTAGTCTGCTGTTTGAATTGGTGGTGTGGCCAGTACTCGGCTTGTCCAGCCAGTGGAGTCAGATGCAGGCCAGCGTGGGTGCATTTGGACGTATCTCTGCATGGTTGAAATTGGCGGAGAACAAGAAGACAGACGCATCTAATACTAAGCACGAGGAACTTGCACAGGGAATTTGTAACCAAGATCAAGGGAATACACAAAAAGGGGCACATAAAGAGAACGAAATTGCTATACTACGTCTTCAACAGGTTACGGTAACCGATGAAGACAGTGGTCGGACGATTTTGGATCAGATTACGCTTAATCTGGTTCCTGGTGAACTGGTTGCGGTAGTTGGCGCCAGTGGTGCTGGCAAATCTACACTGTGCCAAGTGTGTGCAGGGTTGATCGAGCCAATAAACGGAAGCGTATTACTGGGTGATAAACATGTTGCAGAGTATATAGAGATGGATAATCAATCCAGACTGACGTATATGCCACAGAGACCAACTTTTTTCACAGGAACGATTGAAGACAATATTCGTCTGAGTTCAGACGTTACATTGGACAGAGTGAAGTTTGCGGCAGAGCAGGCAGGTTTGCATGAATATATTGAGGCACAAGAAGGACAATACGCAGCAATGTTGCAAGAGAAAGGGGCCAATCTATCTGGAGGCCAACAACAGCGACTGTCGCTTGCCAGACTCTTTACGAGGTCATCTGATCTGTATATTCTGGACGAACCAACGTCATCCCTGGATATTCAGACAGAACAGAACGTGATGAATCACTTGCTGAATTTTATGAAAGGCAGCATAGGGTTGCTTGTCACACATCGAATGGAGGTAGCTCGTCAGTGCTCTCGCATCCTTGTGATGGAACATGGGCGAATTGCCGAGGATGGGACGCATGAACAACTGATGCAGAGGAAAGGATTGTATTATCGCATGAATGCAAAAGGCGGTGATACAACATGAATGAATCTGGGGTTAAGATAGTAATGGATACGCTGGAGTTCTTGAGTCAGGATCGTGAAGCACGTCGTTTGTATGAAGAGCGCCAGAAATATTTACATGACGAAGCTTCTATGATTGAGTGGGCTACGGAAAAGGGAATAGCTCATGGAATAGCCAAGGGGATAGAAAAGGAATTAGTAGAAGGGGAAAAAGAAAGGCGATTGAAATTGTGAAGAACATGCTCTCACTTGGACTCGAAGTTGCTGTTATTGCAAAGGCCAGTGGCTTGCCGGAGTCTGAGGTAGAGTCGTTAAAAGATTAAAGTGAAGTTGTAAAGTTGTAAGGTGTAGTAGCTTCACCAGATGAATGGGTACAGGTACACTAGCGTGATATGAGTGTGTCGGTTGTGAATAAAAGTTTACAACAATCGTTTTGTCCAACTAGGGCAGGACGGTTGTTTTTATTTTAATGAAGAAGCTTTAAACGTTTTACAGTAAAACGCGGTTGCTCATTCGGGGCTGGGCCGTTAAACTAAAGGGAGCGGCGTTTGCTTGACGGACAAGTCATGAGAACGCCATTTTGTTGTCAAGGATGCGGGATATGTGCCGCTTTCGGATGTCAGAATCGGATCGGACCAAGCTGGTGGAAAAACACCGGTGATAAGTAAGGAGTCTTTACATGAGTGTGCAAACACCTACATTAGAAGAAGCGCAGGGTCTCCTGCAAAAATATTATGGCTACCCCGACTTCCGTGAGGGACAGAAAAAGATTGTAGCCAGTCTGCTGGAACGTGAAGATACGTTGGGTATTATGCCAACTGGGGGCGGTAAGTCGATCTGTTATCAGATCCCCGCTCTGTTATATTCGGGTCTGACGCTTGTTGTCTCCCCGTTGATCTCATTGATGAAGGACCAGGTCGATGCGTTGACGACCGCCGGAATTGCTGCCGCGTATATTAATAGTACACTTAGCGGCAAAGAAGTGAATGATCGCATCCGCGCGGCGCAGCGCGGTGAGCTGAAGTTGCTCTATGTCGCGCCTGAGCGACTGGAGCTGGATTGGTTCCGCGAGGAGATGGGCCATTTGCCGATCTCTTGCGTTGCCGTGGATGAGGCCCACTGTGTATCGCAGTGGGGGCATGATTTTCGGACAAGCTACCTGGCGGTAGCGCCGTTTGTGGACAGTTTGCCGGAGCGGCCGGTGGTTGCGGCCTTTACGGCTACAGCGACGCCCGAGGTCATGGGCGATATTCTGCGGCTGCTGCGTTTGCAGGACCCGCAGACGTATGTGACCGGACTTGGGCGGGATAATCTGGCGTTTAGCGTGCTGCGTGGCGAGAGCAAGAAGGATTTTGTCCTGAATTATGCGCGCGAGCATGCCAGCGAGCCAGGTATTATATACGCCGCGACCCGTAAGGACGTGGACGATCTGCATCAGCGTTTGTTGCAGGCGGGATTGCCCGCAGGACGCTACCATGCCGGGATGACGGACGATGAACGGTCCCAGAGCCAGGAAGCTTTTTTGTACGATGATATCCGAGTGATGGTGGCGACCAATGCGTTCGGGATGGGGATTGATAAGTCGAACGTGCGTTACGTTATTCATAACAGCATGCCGAAAAATATGGAGGCATACGTGCAGGAAGCCGGACGTGCAGGCCGGGATGGAGAGCCAAGCCAGTGTATTCTGTTATTCGGGGCACAGGACATTATCACCCAGAAGTTCCTGATTGAGCAGAATCCGATGGACGGCGACCGCAAACAGAACGATTACCGGAAGCTGCAACAGATGGTGGATTACTGTTACACAACGCGTTGTCTGCGCAGTGCGCAACTGGATTATTTCGGTGAGGTGCATGACGATACACCTTGCGGTACTTGCAGTTCCTGTACGGACGACCGCGAGTTGGTAGACATGACGATTGATGCACAGAAAATATTCAGCTGCATTCACCGCATGCGTGAACGGTATGGTGTATCGCTGGTCGCTTCTGTGCTCAAAGGCTCCCGTGCCAAAAAAGTGCTCGATTACGGCTTCAACTCTCTGCCAACCTACGGCGTGATGGGTAATCGGACAGAGCGCGAGATATCGGAGATCATCAACGTGATGGTATCCGAAGGATATCTGATGCTGTCTGAGGGACAGTATCCGGTTGTGCGTTTACAGCCACTAGCGGTTGAAGTGCTCAAAGGCCAGCGTGAAGTGATGCAGCGTGTTGTCCGCAAGACAGCGGCAACAGCTTCGGGTACGAACTATGGTGGACGCCGCGGACGCGATGCGATGCCATCTGCGGTTAATGAGACGGTATTTGAACAACTTCGTCTGATCCGGCGTGATCTGGCGGCGAAAGAGCATGTACCATCGTACATTATCTTCAATGATGCGACCCTGCGTGAGATGAGTGTGGTATGTCCACAGACAGAACGTGACATGCTGGATATCAAAGGGGTCGGTGAGGTCAAGTACCGCAAGTACGGACTGCCGTTCCTGGAGTTTTTCCAGAAGCAATCGGGCGAAGAAGTGGATACGGATGATGATGCGTTTTACGAGTATGAGTGAGTATGAAATGAGTAAGAGTAAGAGTGAATTGAGTATGAATTGTTAATTTTCACTTTCCAATCTTTGAAGTTGGTTGTCGCGTCTCTGTAGAGTGGACAAATGGTGGCGAATTGTCTTTCAAAGGGTGGACATTGGCGTTGGTAATGGCTGACCGTATCGTATACAACATGTAGTTTGAAGGTACGGATTTTATACTGTATGTTGTGGTTTTGATTTAGTGCGGTGTATATGTCTTTTTGAAAAGAGTGTCCACTCTTTGAAAGACAAAAGTTGGATATGTCCATGAGACATGGAATGGCTAGGTCAAAAGAGGTTTAGATGAACAGCATCCGGGGCAGGATGGCTGTGCAGCTTTCCTTTTATCAAAAAAATATGGTCTGGGTGTCCAGGCAAAGGTTGTGAACCATGAAGGTTATTCTTTCTACATTAAATGCAAAGTACATCCATACCTCCTTGGCCTTGCGGTGTCTGAAGGCATACAGTGAGAAGGATTTTGATATTGACCTGGCGGAGTATACGATCAAGGACCCAGTGATGAATATTGTGTCTGATCTGTATCAGCGCGGCGCGGACGTGATTGGTTTCTCGTGTTACATCTGGAACATCGAAGAGACGATCAAGGTCATTGATAATCTGAAAAAGGTTATGCCGAATGTGAAAATTCTGCTGGGCGGGCCGGAAGTGTCCTACGACACGGAATATTGGATGAACCGGATTCCCAATGTTGATTTCATCGTGATGGGTGAAGGGGAAGAGACGCTGCATCAGCTTTTGATGGAGCTTGAAGGAAGCAAGAAGTTCCACTTTGTCTATGGACTGGCGTATCGCAAAGGGGAAGAGGTCATTCTCATGCCAGGACGGCCGAAGGCGGATCTGAACGATTTGCCGTCACCACATCGATTTGATGAGGATATCCCAGAGCTTGGGAAGCGGGTTGTTTATTTTGAGACCAGTCGGGGCTGTCCATTCAGTTGTCAGTTCTGTCTGTCCAGTATTGAGGTCGGCGTGCGATATTACGATATTGAGCGGACGAAGTCGGATATTCTGTACCTGATCGAGAAGGGCGCGAAGCTGATCAAGTTTGTAGACCGGACGTTTAACATCAAACGGGATTATGCGCTCGAAATGTTCAAATTCCTGATCGAGAATCATCAGGGGACAGTATTTCAGTTTGAAATTACGGCGGATATTATGCGTCCCGAGGTACTCGACTATCTGGCAGAGAATGCGCCACCAGGCACATTCCGGTTCGAGATCGGGGTTCAGTCTACGAATGATCCGACAAATGAACTGGTGAAACGCCGCCAGAACTTTACCAAGCTGAGCCGTACGGTCAACAAGGTCAAAGCTAGCGGAAAAATCGACCAGCATCTGGATCTCATCGCCGGACTGCCGGAGGAAGATTACAATACGTTCCGCAAAACGTTTAATGATGTGTTTGCACTGGGGCCGGAAGAGCTTCAGCTGGGATTTCTCAAAATGCTGCGTGGTACAGGCCTGCGTCTGGATGCGGAAAAGTACAACTATACGTACATGGATCATGCACCGTATGAGATTTTGGGTAGCGACGTGTTGCCGTTCAGCGACATCGTGCGCTTGAAGCGGCTGGAGGATGTGTTGGAGAAATACTGGAACGCACACCGGATGGACCATACGCTGAAGTATCTGATGGAGCAGGAATTCAACTCACCATTTGATTTCTTCCAAGCATTCGGGGATTACTGGGAGGGACAGGGTTGGCAGAAGATTGGTCACCAACTGGAGGATCTGTTTACTCGTCTGCACAGCTTCCTGGAGTCGCGGAACACGCCGCATATGGATATCGTGCTCGGCCTGATGAAGCTGGACTATTTCCTCGGTCACAAATACAAACCACGCAAAATCTGGTGGGAAGATCCGCTTCAGAAAGACCAGTGGGCGGGTTATATGAAAACGTTGGCTGAACGTCCAGAAGACGTTCGACTGCCACGTGTTGCTGGTGCCGCAGGCACGGCATGGCTGGAAAGCAGCGGCACGGGTCCGAGTGCCGCTGCGGGAAGTTCGGCTGCTGCCGGAGAAGACTCTGCCGCAGATGCGGCGGGTGTGATCGGCAGCGAAGCCGGGGGTGCAGCGTCGCTTGCTTCGGGCGACGCAACAGGGTCCGCCGCGGATGGAGCGGCGGACATGGTGGACGGCAACGCTTCGCGTGCGTTGCCGATGACCTCGGCCATGACCGCACAGACGGTCATGGGTGCCCGTGCTTTCGCCGACCTTGGTCTCGGCGAAAAGGAACTGCAGAAGCACACCGTATTGGATGTGCTTCCGTTCCGGCTTGAGCGTGTGCTAGCTGGCGCCAGCCCGCTTGCCGCGAAAGGCCGGACGCTGCTGGTCGTTGTGTACCAGCAGCATGAAGGGCAGCAGGCGCAGTATTACACGCTGCCGCTGGGAGAAGAAGCCGCTGCCATGTAGGTGCAGCGGCCTGAGATAAGCTACATGGCTAATTGGTGCCATGTAGCAAGAGGAAGCGCCACGACTATGCGGTCGTGGCGCTTTTTTTCGTGCATCGCGGCTTTGTGCTCGTGATGCTACCAAGGTGGGCACCGCGATCATTGACGCGGTGCAACCCCATTGGGCGCAGCACCTCACCCCCACGTGGCTTGCTATTGCACATGCCGCGCTCCGGTTTACCTTTTACAAGTAAAGCATCATTTAAATCGGAGAAATCAACATGATATAATCTAAGCAAAACAGATCAAGGCAGGGGAGTTCGAGAGCATGGATGATTTTACGAAGAAGCGGATTCAAAAGATTATGGACCATTACACCGAGAATGCTGTACCCGAGCATGTGAAAAGTCAGATGAAGATTAGTTATAAAATCAGAGGTAACCATGTGACATTGATTGAAGAAAGACAAGCCTTTCAAAGCGATAAATGGGTACAATTGCCGGTAGCACAATTCAGAATGGATGAGAAGGTATGGAAAGTGTATTGGCAGGACAGTAAAGGAAAGTGGTATTACATCGATGATATCGATCCGAACGAAGATTTTGAAACACAGCTCAAGATCGTGGACGAAGGTCATAACGGAATGTTCTGGGGTTAATATTTCTGAAAAGGCGTTGGGGGGTTGAGTAACCCAATTAATATTAAAAGATCTGAATATAAAACCGCAAACCTTTGAAGAGACGGATACCTTCTTTAATCTGGCATTCATCTTTAAAGTGAACTTGGAGGCCACAGAATGGATCTGAAGACGTACCTGGCAGAGCATTTTCCAAACCTGACCTTAGAACCGCCTCTTTTTTATAATTGGGATGTTGCAATACGATTCGAACTTGGCAATCCACTAATGTTTGGAATGAATACAGAGCATTACATGGAACAAGTGTATCATCGATCACTCGAATTATTTAAAGCTCTTCATGATCAAGAAGATGAAGTCCTATTAATAACTCAAGCTTATTTTGCAGATAAGCTTAAACACAAAGTGGAAAAATTGAACCTGTACAGAAAATATATCAAGAAGAAAGGGCCGATTAGAGCCTTGAGCCTTGAGATATTTCCAGGTTTGGATTGTGAACCGGATGACATCCTAAACCCAAGGAACAACATGTATAGGTATTGGACTAAATGTAGAGTTGAGGGCTTGAGATATAATCAGTTAATCAAAGCTATATGTAATCATGAGGTTGGAATTAAGCCAAAGATATATCATAGGGTGTATTTCATTAATATAAGTAAGAAAACGATATTTCATATCTATGATGATAGAGGTTGCGATGTGATTTCAGCATCAAAAGAAGCACTAACGGATATCTATACAGAATATAACGATTGGATTCTAGATTATGATCGACACAGAATTAACAATATATTTATAGGATAATGGGGTGGATGATCCAAGGAAGTTCCCAGATGTTGATCGCACAGGGATAATGTATTATTTGAAATACAGGTTTGGAAAGAACTTTAAGAGTGTTCCGATGTAAGGAGTATGGATTATGGATAAAAAAGAGAAGAAGATTATTATTGCTATAATTGTACTTGCTGTAGTTGTATTAGGAGTTATATGGTACCTAAAAGTAGGCTATCTATTAAAGAAACCGGAGATGCCTGAGGCAAATATTGCAATTCAGACCCAAATGGTGGATGGTGGTGCGATCAGTTTACGAAATGCTGATTATACGGAAAATCAAATCAAGATTGGATATGAAGTGAAAGGGTTTAGTTTGGAGGAATATAATATTGCTTGTGAGCTTTATCGTGACGGACATTTGATTTCAACTTCTGGCTCAACAGGTGGAGGTTTGATAGAACTGGACGAAAAGCATTATTACTTCATCGGTTATGAGAATATAACTGAAATGACTTTGCCTGAATCTATACATCTAAACGTGAAGATTAAAGTGATACCCAATGATTTTAGACAAAAATCGATAACTTTAACATTTGACGTTAGTCTTGATAAAGAAGTGAAATAGATTAAAGAGGGCAGTAAATTTTGATAAAAGAAATTCAAGGGGGTCCTATGAAGACCATCGTTTATATGGTAAGGCATGCGGAGTCACCGTATACGGAAGGAACGGAAAGAACGAGGGGGCTTACCCTACAGGGCAAGATGAATGCAGAACGAATAACGGAAATATTAACGAATGAAGGAATACATGCCATTGTCTCAAGTCCTTATGCCAGGGCTATTCTGACCTTAGAGGGTGTGGCAGCAGCGTTAGAATTAGATATTCAGATCATGGAGGATCTGCGGGAAAGGCATTTTTCAGATGATATGATTGCGGATGAAGAGTTTGAGCCTGCTTCGAAGAAGATGTTCGATGACCCGGATTATGCATTGCCAGGGGGCGAGTCGAACACGGTTTGCCAGAGTAGAGCAGTGGGCGTGTTGAAACAGATATTAGAAGAATACAAGGGTGAAAAAGTGGCGATCGGCACACACGGACATGTAATGACGTTGATGATGAATTACTTTGATTCGAGTTACGGATTGGATTTTATGAATCAAACCAAGAAACCGGACATTTATCGACTACAATTTGACGAGATGGAATTAGAGAACGTGACAAGGCTATGGAGCGAATGAAAGTGAGTAAGCGAGAACGCTTGTTCATAATTTTGGTTACAGGGGAGTGATTCCAATGACGTTACAAAACTTGTTTCTTGGAAAACCAACGAAACTATGGAATGAGAGAATGATTGAAGGCGGAGATGAGCTTTTCACAGAAGAGAGATTACTCATGTCTGATCAAGCCCTAGATACATATTTGCACCAATTAATAGCATTACAAGAAACGCAAGATTCTGAGCGCATGATGAAGGCTGTAGAAGAAGTTGTGCTTAGGTTTAATGAAATGAATGAGGCCAATGGTTATTTTATTGAGACGATGGAACGTGAAGAATTGGCTGATTTTATAGACAAGGCGGCTAGACTGGCTGGATTAGACATCCAGGAGGATGAAGACATTACGGAAGAATGGAGAGAGTGGTAATTCGGCAGAACAGTGTTTTCCAATTTTAATGATAAGGGTGATCAATATGGAACGAGGACTCATTATATTTTTGAACGGAACGTCAAGTTCGGGGAAGACAAGCATTGCGATGGAAATGAAAAATCAGGGAGACATTCCGTTTCATCATCTATCTGTAGATCAATTTCTGCATAATTATGATCAGTTTATCGACAATACATATCCAGATATGAAACCAACAAGAGAAGTGGAACACCATGTGATGACCGATATCCTGTTCGATCCCATCAATTCGATGTACTGTGCAACCATTAAGCTATTTTCGGAAATGGGTTTGAATGTCATCGTGGATACAGTCATCAGCAATGACAAGTGGTTTAATGATTTTTATGAGTTACTATCGGATTATCCGATATTGTTTGTAGGCGTGCAGTGCTCGAAAGAGGAACTCACCAGAAGAGAGCAGAGCAGGGGAGACCGCGAGATTGGACTTGCCCATTCCCAGTTTGATTACATCTACTCCTATGATGAATATGATCTGGAAGTGAATACGGAAGAGCTTAGCTCAGCTGCATGTGCGGAAAAAATATTAAGTTATATGAAGTCTGATCAGGAATACTCGGCATTTAAGAAATTAAGCAGAAGAGAGGTAAAAACACCGTAAAAGAAATGAATTCAAGACCAAGGCTGGTAAGGTGGTCAAAAATTGGAGATGGAGGATTAGACCTCAAGACAAAGTCTGTATTTTGCAAACAAATTTGGATATAGTTCGCTTGAAGTAGTTTATAATCAGCTTAAGGAGTAAGGAGGAGTCGAGCATGATTATTTTCAAAGCAACCCAACTCACATTAAAAGATCTTCATGCCAAACCGGAAACCATCCAAGACAGCGATGACTTCTTTAGTTGGCATGCAAACTTCTTCACGTTGTATGGCAGAAAACACTATGTGTTTATGAATGATTTGTCCAGATTAAGCTTGACTGTCGATGGGATTAGAACGAATCAAGCGAATAAACTGGCAGGAATCTTTAAAAAGAATTTAGAGGACTATTTGGCCGTTGAGAAACTTCCTGACCACCTGGTGAACTATTATTTGGAAAAATGTAATGAGAGCATGATCACCAAAACCGATAGTCGAAGTGTTATAAGTACCATGAATGAAATCATGCTTGTGATGAAGACGCTTGAAGTTGAAGATAATGATTTTCGTGATAAAGATGAACGGCATATGAGGAATAATAGATCTATGTATAAACCCATCGACTATAAAAAACCCATTGAGATATTTGTTAAAGAGCTTCAAACACGGTTTGAAATGGAGAGTTAGAGAAACTGGATTTTCATCGGAGACCTCTAATGCAAAAACAGTATAAGATAGATCATGGTGGGTTATTCCAGCAAACCACATCTGGTCAAGTCAGACGTCTCGAATACGGTAAAATGAGATCAGGAGATATGTTAAAATTACAGAAAGTAGAACTAACTCAATAACAGGAGGTAGAACACATGAAATGGCAAGAAGTTAGAGAACTGTTCCCTGACCAATTTGTTCTGGTTTCTATCATTCATTATCATGAGGAAGATAACAAAAAAATAGTAGATGAAGTTGCACCAATCCGAACCATATCAGAACGAGATGTAAATAAAGAGTTTTTTCAAGTAGAGCCTGGTAACGTCGTGTATCATACTTCAAATCAAGACTTTGTGATCAACCTTCGCAGAGATCCATTAATGAGAGTGAGACGTAATACGAATGAAAATTAACTATGATGGTCAGTTAATTACAACGTCACTCACCATTACATTTAGAGGCAGAGTATTAAGAATAGATGATGTAATTATAGATACAGGATCCTCACATACGATCTTTTAGAGGAAGTCGGTGTGACCTATGAAACCGGCGATTCGATATATGAAGCATACGGGATTGGAGGAAGTATTCCTTTCTACACCAAAGTCATGGACAGGATTGAAATAGGAACAAAAAGCATTGGGAATATAGAAATAGATGTAGGCATATTACCTAAAGAACATAAAGGGCTTCTCGGATTGGATATTCTGAAACAACAAAATTTTATAATTGATCTGAAAATATTAGAATTACATTATTGAAAATTATAGTAATGAATGAGACCTATTTATAGTGCGTTTCGGATAATAAGATACATATACAAGTGGTTTTTACCTAACAAATTTTGTTGGGTTTTTTTGTTCTAGATCCTACGCGCTTTTCAACAGTTGAATTATGCTCTTATCCCATTACTCTAATCCGTAACCAACACTAAACATAAGCACGATTCGCTGCCATGAAACCGATTGCCCGTTCTCCGGTTTGAGCACAAGAAGCATGGTTTATTTTCTTCCAAGAAGCTATTGCCTTTCTCCGCACCATGTCGCATTAGTCCGGCTCAAATGTCGCAAAAGTACATGGTAACGCGATGCGTAGATCGTATATACTCTCTTTATGTTTCGATAATGAAAATCATTATCAGTATTATACATAAGGGGGATTCATCATGAATCAAGGAACAAAGAGGCAGGCTGCCGGAAGCAAGGCATATGCTGCTCACAAATCACGATTATTCATGGGCTTGATGTTGGCCCTTATTCTTGTCCTGACGGCTTGCGGTGCCGCAACAGGTACAGATAGCGGTAAACAATCTGGGGCAACGCCAGCGGAGACAGCTGCGAATGCGGAAACGCAGACGGACGGAGCTTTTCCCGTAACGATCACACACATGAAGGGTGAGCTGACGCTAAACGAAAAACCACAGAGAATTGCAGTCCTTGATGTTAAGTTTCTGGATCAAATGTTAGCGGTTGGTGAGAAGCCGGCTGGCAGTGTTATCGCTGGAGGTAATACCGATTATCCAGAATACTTAGGCGATCAGCCGAGTGATGTACAGGTTCTGGGTACACGGGACGAGCCTAATCTGGAAGCGATTGTAGCCTTGGACCCGGATCTGATTATTATGACGGATTTCCAGGAGAAGCAGTATGAGAGTGTAAGCAAAATTGCACCTACTCTCGTACTGGACTTCTACGAAGACTGGCGTGATACGTTAGCCACAGTTGCTAAGATTACAGATAAGCAGGACGAAGCGGAGAAAGTGCGTACAGCCTATGAAGAGAAAGTTGCTGGACTGAAGGCTAAGCTGGCGGAGAAGATGGGCGATGAAACGGTAGCTCTTATTCGTCCGAGAAAAGAAGGCATTCGTGTTCATGGTATCGAGCATCGCACAGGCGGCATTCTGTATCAGGATTTGGGTTTGAAAATGCCTGCACTTGTTGAGGGAATCAAGGATGATACTTCTGTTGAGATCTCGATGGAGAAAGTCCCTGATATTAAGGCAGATCGTTATTTTGTGCTGTCGGATGAGCTGTTTGCGGCAGAGGCAGAGGCTATGTTAAGTAATCCCGTGTGGAAGTCCCTTGATGCTGTGAAAAATAACCGCACGTATGACGTTAACTCAACATTGTGGATTGCATATTACGGACCTCTTGCGATTAATCTTATTGTAGATCAGGCATCGGAAGCCCTGCTCGGATCGAATTAATATGAACCCATATCTCTCGACAGACTTATGGAAAGAGACAGTGGAGGATTATTCGATCTTGCTCGGTGAGCCACCTGAACATAGTGTCCGTACCATTGCTCTAAGTGAGTTGCATGACGAAGCGGCATGCCGAGAGTACATCAGCTGGTTTCAGGAGTACATCGATGCTCCTGACATGAAGGTTGCCGCTTCCATGTTAGCCAAGCGAATTGGCTATCTGTGGACGGCTCCGCTGGTGACCGCGATGACTTTTCATCATCAGCATGTTTCGTTTCAGCTGGAGAACAGCTTTCTCTATCATCCGGCGCTCTCAGATCATGAGGGCGGCACACGATTTCCTTTTCTAGCGGTGAATGGACTTCAGGCTGAAGGACTAACGGGAGACAGGGCAGTGTGGCGGGAAAAGGTGGTCGAGGAGATGTTTGCAGTACAACTTACACCGCTGTTAAAGACGCTTGCTGCGATTGCGCCACTTTCGATGAGTATTCTCTGGGAGAATATCATGGTACGTATCGGCCGACTATTCGCTCCTGATGAAGCCGAGACTGAGCAGGAAAGTAAGATCATTCGAGAGGACTTTTCATATCTGACGCAGGTGGCATCCGGGGAAGTGTTTGGTGAGAGGAAGAATCCGTTAACCCGCTTCACCGATTGTAAGGACAATGTGCATGTTGCCAAAAGCGAGCGAATTACCTGCTGTTTCTATTACCAGATGTCAGGCGAATATTGTCTCAAATGTCCGAAAATTGACAATGAGAAAGAATCTCAACTAAAATGACAACAGCAACAAATTTACCTTTGCTATTGTCAGGAGATGAGAAAAATGCCGCTGCAAGAACAGACAAGTCTATGGAGTGATACGGCGATCAAGATGCTTGACGGGTATAGCGGTACTTTGCAGACAGGTAGCGTTTTACACGAAACGGAATTAACTTCAAATGTGCTGCTGCTGGCATATGGAGGGGAAGGGGAGCTTGCAATGGATGGCGAGGGTTGCCACATTGGAGCTTCTTTTGCTTGTCATGTGGTGAAGGGATCATCCTTTACGCTGACGGCCAGATCAGTTTCGGAGAGGAATCACAGCAGAAAACTGTTAGGGTTCAGAAATACGCAACCTTTATGTTTTGATGGGACTATCCATATAATGGTGTAAAAAGAGTTGATATCAGATTGCCACAAAGTCCAGCTTGTACATCAACTTTTTAGTCAATTCCAAGCTTTAACCAACGTTTGTTCATCAGTTTACTTATCAGAACACTCATTACAAATAAGATACCATTATAGACAATAACCGTTAATACATTACTTAGAGAAATGAAATTGCTCCCTTGTACAAACACTTGGTCAATATGGGAATAAAGGAGATTCGAAGCGTCGAATACAGCAACATATGTTAATTTATCAGAACTAGCTACTAAAACGACACCTAATATCCAGTATAAGATGCTTAAACCAATACTCATCAAGATGTTAGATGAAAGCAAACTGATTGTCCCAATAATGAGGATATATTGTGTGACTACAGACGTCAACAAAAACACCATAAGAAAAAACAGGCTAAAATCCTTGTACATCATAGATACAAATGAAAGTAATATTGTAATTAAAATAAGCGATTCCATAAAAAGTACAGCAACTTTATTCAAAAAAAATCTAAGACTGTCATACGATAATAATCTATAAAACAGAATGGTTTTATTAGAGTATTCTTTATTAACGAAGAATGCAATGATAAACGAGAACATTAAAAATCCAAATTGAGTAAACACAGTATACGTACTGAAGAGATACTCTCGATAACTTAGAGATGTAACTTTATCAATTCCAATAGGAAGGAACCAACCGATTAAGAACGACAATACAAAAATAAGTGCCAGAAACATAAATACTTTATTAAATAGGCTTTTTGCAAATTCAATCATAGTCACTAGTCCTCAATATATATTTTTATTAGTTGATCTTTGTCCTCGTATTGCACTAGTTTTTTGTCTTGAAAGAGGAAGTACCTTCCCTCGATGTTTTTGAGATCTGATAAATTGTGAGTGATGTTTAATATGATTTTGTTTGAATGCTGCTTGCTATAGATATTAAGAAATTGGTGAATCTCATTGACTGTTTTTTTATCAAGAGAATTAGTGATCTCGTCCAGAATGATAATCTCTTTATTTTCTAAAAGAAATGATACCAGCTTAAGCTTCTGTTTCTGTCCATCACTTAAATTTTTAATGAGAATGTTGGATGGTATATTTTCAATATTCAATAAATCACTAAGCTGATCCAACATCATCCGATCATATCTTTTAATTAATATCTTAAAAAGCAATTTTGCGGAAATATCTTCAGGTATATTAGAATAACTTGAGATTACGGTTAGATTTGAGGATAGTTGTTTCGGGAAAAAACCGCTCTTATTTAGAATAAAGTCTTTCGCCAATCTGGATTTCCCCACACCGTTCTTCCCTACAATATGGTTGACACTCCCTGGTTGAAAATGTAAATGTGCGTGATCAAGCAAGAGATTATTTTTGATTCTTAACGTATAGCCACTTATATCTAAAACCATGGCATGAATTCCTCCTCTTTTAAAACCACAATAATACTGAACGTATAGCTAGTAAAACTCCAATAATCTGAATTATTTTAATAATCAAATGATTTTTCTTAGAGTTTTCAAATTCATCTTTATTTAGGAGTGTAAGTAAAATTTTATATCCATCAGAGTTCAACACGGGGATCACATTCCATAATAATGCTAAAAAGAAGAAAATATATGATACCGACAACATATCCATTTTCAAGAATAACGTATTGATGATCTGGAACGTTAAAATAATGAATAAATTTATGTAAATACCTGCTGAATGAACAATGAGCTTTTCTTTTTTGGATAACATATAAATATCGTTTAGTTGAACATAAAAAGAAGGAAAAACATAAAAGTTCATTTTGAATCCAACTTTATTATGCTTCCGCCCAAAAAAATTCATGGATTTTATGTGGCCTAGCTCATGAATAAAGACATTAAAAATCATGTAAGAAGCAAAAATGAAATAGTTTTTCAGGTTATGTTCAAACCCAGGGAATTTATAACCGAAAAAATGAATAAAATAAAGATTAGACACAAGTAGTATTAAAAAAATTGTGATATAAATGGTGAAATTCACAGAATTAATTTTACTCTTATATTCGGTCAACTGCTCCTTTAAAGTTTCATTTAAATGGATAATACTTGTCTTATAAAATTCTTTTTTGCACTTATCTTTAACAAAGACTTCGTTTTCTACAAAAATTTCATATTCTTCGTTTTCAAACGTAAAACACTGCTTCATACCATATTCTCGTAGTAATTCATCATATATGGTGTTAACAAATCAATATTCTCTTCCGTTTTAAATAAAATATTGCAAATGTTACATATTGATGAAAATTGTTCCGGAATTTTAATATGATTAAATTCAGGGTTGCTCTGAACTATATCAATAAACCATTTAAACCCTTCCTTTCTCATAATGTAAAATAGAAGATTGGCGTTTAATTTTTCAATGGTTCTGTCAAACGTTTGATCCATACTTTCTCTCAAATGCAATTTGGTATCAAATACCGCTGGCGAGCAACAAGGATATATTTGACCATCAAAATGATACACGACTTCAAATCCAGGACAATGCAAACTCCTTTCGTTACTGAGTTTATAAATATGTTGAAAGCTGTCCGGTTCTTCATGTTTTGCTTCTCCAACTGGCATGAGTGGGAACTTTGTCACTCTGATCCCAAGCAAAGATTCTCCCATATATTCTAATATACGATTAGACATTTTACTTTTTGTTACAGCCATATTTAGCGCCACGCTCGTATTAGAGAAGTCTCTGCTACATTCCAGTATATTTTTAATGGCGTCTGCTTTAACGTATGGTTCATGAAATTCATCATAACTTATTGTTAGATTGGTCACATTGTAATACTCCATGTCGTTAAAATACTGTTCTGTTTTTTTTCTACTCATACCCCAAAAGCCGTTACTAATAAGGGTGATTCTCTTCTGATGAGGTTTTATAATTTCTAATAGCTCTTGTAAAAATGGATAGTTCAAAAAAATTTCTCCACCTGTGAATGAAATCAAGTTTACTTTTTTATTTTCAGCCAATTCATGGGCAAGTTGTCTTATGTAATTTGGCTCCATAGACTGAGTCGAGGCTGGAGAACAAGAAAAGCAGCAATGAGCGCAGGCTGCGTTACATTTCGCTCCCAGGTTTATGACCGCATTGTTATACATGAACATTTCCTTTCTACCGTTCTTAAATGAAGTGAGATGTAAAAGCGTTATTTCATACACAGTCGCTCGAAATTCCTACTAAATAATTCCTAATAAAGTAGCCAGACCCCATAATTAGTGGTTGGCAGTCTTCAGGCGCAAATTGTGCCAGAGCTCACATGAGTAATTCCCGTATGTATCAAAATTGATGAAGAAGCTTGGAGCTTTAGATGACTCAACCACTAATTTGAGTTTTAGCTTTTATGGAATTCACAGATTCAGAAAAGACATTTTACTTGCTTCCGCCTCCTGAACCTACAATCCAAGCACCCTCTCCAGATCTGACAAAATACCACATATCATTAACTTTAGCCAGTTTCTCCGATTTAGAAATCAATTCTTTAATCTCTAATTTTTTCATATGTATTCACCTCCTTCTAATTACCACCATTATACATGTAATTGTTATACAGACAAGTTAAAAATATGTGAAACCTATTAAATGATTGGATACTGCTGGGGATTAACGAGACTTTGATCAACATTGCTGAATCTTCGCCTAACAACTGAATATTCGTTTCCCTCATAGTGTTCTGACCATTGCTTTGCCTGAGCTGCATGACGAAGAGGTGTGCCGAGTCCGAAAATTGACAATGAGAAAGAATCTCAACTACAATAACAACAGCAATGATTATGCCTATGTGATTGTCAGGAGATGAGAAAAATGCCGCTGCAAGAACAGACAAGTCTATGGAGTGATACAACGATCAAGATGCTTGACGGGTATAGCGGTACTTTGCAGACAGGCAGTGTTCTTAGCGAAACTGAATTAACTTCAAATGTGCTGCTGCTGGCATATGGAGGGGAAGGGGAGCTTGCAATGGATGGCGAGGGTAGCCACATTGGAGCTTCTTTTGCCTGTCATGTGGTGAAGGGATCATCCTTTACGCTGACGGCCAGATCAGAGGACATTCATTATATTGTCATTATGTACAAGGCTTCTTCCATAGAGGGTGCCTCTCTTGTTGTGCCTTCATATCGCAAGCACCCGCTGCGCAGGTCATTTGTTCAAAACTCGGCAACCCATGCGGAATGGATCGAAAACGCCGAAAAAATCGTTGTCAAATGGCGCCGCGGTGAAGGACTGGAACGTTTCTATGCCAACGCTTTGCTTCAAGGAATGATCTACGAGCTGATCATGGAGTATGAACGGGGTCAAGGGGGAGCGGAGTCCGACATGGTGGATGTAGTCGCTTCTTATATCACATCGCACTATCGTCAAAACTTGGAGCTAAAAGAGCTGGCAGCCCTGGCGGGCTGTAGTGTAAGACAGCTGCAGCGACGATTCAAACAAGAGAAGCAGCTTGGACCGATGGAATACGTCATTCAGCTGCGTATGGAAAGTGCCTCACGCATGCTGCGTCATACGGATGCGTCCATTGGGGAAATTGCTGAAAAAATGGGCTACCGCGACATGTATTATTTCAGTAGGGCATTTAAAAAATATAATGGCGTCCCACCGCTACATTACCGGCATGCCGCCGCTTCGAGAAGAGATGCAGACTATGCGAATGCTTTGCTGCAACATCGCACAGCTTCTTCCTATGAATCAGCCGAAGGCCCGGTCATCTGCCATATGCGCGGGGAGTACACCGTCACCGAAATAGCACAGCGTATAGCTGTCCTCGATGTGCAATATGCTGATCATTTGCTTGCACTGGGCTTGTCTCCGGTAGGAAGTGTCGGACTTGGAAGTAGCGTGTTAACGTTCCCTCAATCACTCCGGTCAGGACTCCAGCATACAGCATTACTTGGTACGTATGAATACCCCGATCTCCAGGCGGTAGAGCGACTTGCACCGGATCTGATTATTTGCACCGAGGTGCATGATCAGCACCATGAACTGTTAAGTGGAATCGCTCCAGTACTCATGTTCAAGCGTAACGAAAACTGGCAGACCATTCTAAGTCTGTTCGGTGAACTGACAGGCAAGCGAGCAGAGGCCAAGCAGATTATCGCGGATTATCATCGCCGAACAGCTTTGCTATCCGAGGAATTGTCCTCCGTACTGGCAGGAAAAAGTGTGGCATTGATTCGTCCACTAGATTCCCTCGTGCGCGTCCATTCTGCTGCTCATCGCACAGGCGCTGTGTTGTACCGGGATCTGGGTCTGCCCGTTCCGTTATTTGTGGCAGATACCACCGACACGGCCTATCATATCTCGGTTGAGAGATTACCTGCAGTACAGGCTAGCCACTACTTTTTGCTGAGTAATGAGTTTATGCAGGATGGGATATCTGCGACCGAGCAACGTGTCTGGGGGATGCTCGATACGGATGAAGGCCAGCACATACACTCGGTCGATGCCGCAACATGGATCGGTTGTTATGGGCCGACAGGTATTAATGGGATAGTGGATCAGATTGAACAGGCGTTGTTGGCTTGATAGGTAGTTGCTGGCGCTAGCCCGCTTGCAGCGAAAGTTGGTACGCTCTACCTTTTTTAAAGTTGATATGTTCCAAATGCATCGGAAGGTCGTCGGATTCCCCATGGGATAAAGAAGGGCCTTTTTGTTTTATTACTATACGGAAGGTTCCACTGCATACTCGCGTCCTGTACAACCCTGCATATATTCAGCGTATTCAAAGCCTATTGGATCGATTGGATAAGGGGTTGAGAAAACTAATAAATCTCCCTTATTAGCCAATTCACCTTCGCAATTGTAACAATATGGGTTATCATATACGTAGTTCAGGCACAAGTAGGAGGTGACTTAATGAGAAAAAATATTGCAATAATCATACTAATGGTTGGATTGGTAATAAGCATGTACTTCAACTATCAATTCAAAGCGTACAAAGATAATCAAGAAGTTGAATACACGGTTAAACTAAATCATGGAACTCAAATGGGTATAAAAGAATCAATCTTTAATTTAGATAATGTGATAAAAAGCTTAGAGGACGGCTCTTCGAAGGAAACAGTCATACATGCCTTAGGAAATGTGGCGGTATCTTTGAAAGTTGGTGAAGAATCATTTGTCTTTCTGAAATCCGACTTCAGGGAAGATCAATTATCATCAACTTATTTAATCTATAATGTGTTTAGAGATATGTATACGCATATAAGAGTAGAAATCATAGGCGAAATTTTATCGAATAAGATATCGCTAGAAAAAGAATCGAGAAATCAACTGATTAAGGATATTGGAGTGCTTAAACAAGATTTGGAGTATATTGATAGTCAATTTAACGAGGATATTCTGAAAGAACAAAGTCCTAAGTGGATTGAAAACAGATGGAAAGAGTTAATTGGAGAGATTGTAAATCGAAATACGGATTATAAGTTATATGAAAGAATGAAAATGAAATACAATCTATAATGAGTTCGTGAGAGACTATGGATATAGGCGGATAACCCCGCACCAACTAACTGTGCTCATGTAGCAGCACCCTTTCGGGTGCTTTTAAGCCGGTGGTGGGTTAGCATCTACGAAACGACATCAAACCATAAGGAGGCCAATTACGTGATTAGATTGTGTAAAAGCATGGATACGGATGTAATGTATCAGATTATTAATGATGCAGCAAAGGCATACAAAGGAGTAATTCCTGACGATAGGTATCATGAGCCTTATATGACATTGGAAGAGCTAAAGTGCGAAATGAACGATGGTGTAGTATTTTGGGGGTTTGAAGAAAAAAATCAATTATTAGGAGTTATGGGAATTCAAGATAAGGGTGATGTATGTTTAATTAGACACGCATATGTACGAACAAACCAACGGAATAGCGGAATAGGTACGAAGCTTTTAACTCATATGGTGGCTTTAACAAATAAACCGATCTTAATAGGGACATGGGACTCAGCTGAATGGGCTAAGAAATTTTACTTAAAGAATGGTTTTAAACTGGTAGCACCTGATGAGAAGAAAAAGCTATTAAATACCTATTGGAATGTTCCAGAAAGACAAATTGAGACCTCTGTAGTCTTATGCGATAGCAAGAGGGCCACTTGACAAAATTTCAGAATATACAAGTTCAAATTAAATTAAAATTGGTTTCGTATAATATCATATTCCCGCGTAGGGGCTTGCGCCCTTTGATCTGCCCGTAATATTTCTGTGGAATGGATTAGCAGGTACATCCATTCCCTAAGATAAGGGCTATCTAAAGGGGGGCGTCGTGATGCTGGAACATTCCAGAAATTAATAAATCAAAATTTGAAAAGAGGTTTTTTCCTAAAACCGCTTATGTTTAGTTCTGGACGCTTAAGTGAAAGACTATAAGGAGGGACATAATGAAGCTTTTTCGTGGAAAAGAAGCTTTAATTCAAGATACTGATCTTATAAAACCTTCAATATATACGCCTCTTGGAACAATTGAACTTTCACTTGCTGCCTCTGGCGAATGTTATTTTCCTACTCACTGTACTCAGCTCAAACATGGCGGATTGCTCTACCAATATTACTACGACTCGTTTGATTGCGAGTTAGTGCTCTGTAATCTGAACCACAATCTTTCTTCACCTCAGGAAGTAGACGAATGCTGGGGAGCCGTATTTAGAATCAAACCCAATGCATATCATCAGATAAGCACTTGTAGCTTTTCTGCTTTGTGGAAAGAGGGATACAGCTGGGAAGATTACGGATCTGACACGGGAGAAAATCTTGAAGCTGTCGAATATGAGAATGAACAGTACCGCTTACACATAGGAACCCAAGAAGAACCACTGATAATGGGAAAAAGAAACCAAGGTGATAGGACTCCTAAATCTCTTGCTTTGAACTCTGCTTTTGAGAAGTGTAGTTTTGTCTTACATTCTGATCAAGGCATTGAAGTATCTATGACAGAGATTAATTCCCACCAGATATGCCAAGTACATTTTTTAATAGCATGGAAGAGAAAAATAGAAGAGGATATTTCTACTTGGTTAGCTGTAGACCAGCCTACGAAAGAAATCTTAAAGGGAGAAGATATTTGGTAAACGATAAACGAAAAAAGTCTATAAGGACCAAGAGATACAACTTTGAGCAAGTGGTGGAAGAGTTGTAGTACTTTACATAAAAATAGAGGATGAATTTTGATATACGTCTAAGGTAGAAGGAGAGCATGTAATGAACAACATAAACTCTCATAATTGCAACCTAAATATAAGGTATGACCTGCCTGTTGAGGTATGGGATAAAGTTTCTAAAGTATATGAGAGTATGCCAGGGTGGATTGGTTATAAAAGTGGAATTCCATATTGGTTTGGAACTGAAGAGGATGATGTTTTCATTGAAGCATCCGTTGAGCCTAGTGGATTATCATTTTATGCACAGATGAATAGCGATGTATGGATATCTTGGATAGAAACATTTAAGTTGGAAGCGTCAAAAGTGTTGGGTTTTGATGTTGGTGAACCTGAAGATGGATATGTGTGATGAATGAACGAAGTTGTAAGAATCATGGGCAGTGAATACCCACGCTGGGTGACATAGGTGTCTGGAGGTATTGTTGCAGATCATCAATGGTAAGCTCATTCAGTGGCATGATAACTCAACTGAGCTGCGTAAAATCTATAGTGAAACATTTATGTTGGAGGATCTAAACCAATAAAATGATCTAAAAAGGATAAAAAGAAAAAAATGATAACCTCTATTAGCATTGATGAACGGAATGGGACCACATTTAATGAAGAGATCGTTATGAAACCTACATGGGCAGACAGTTTACGTTTTTTGAGAAAACTCGATGGAGATAAATTTACATTAGTTTTTTTTGAGGTATCTGACACAGGTTCAGCATTAGTTGGAGGCGGACCGGAATATTTTGTAGTGTCTATTACAATGGATGAACATATATATACGCTTATGAACGATAAGCGGGGAAATAGTGAAATTTCTCTAGTGATTGGTGGTCAGTTAGGAAATTATTGCGATAACATTTGTATAGAATTAATACCCATGCTTGAAGTACTAAAGTATTTTTATGAAACTGGTAAACTACACGAATTACATCAATGGAAACAAGAATAATTACTGGTCAGTTAGGGTTCTCGGGCTCGTAAACACCAAAGGTTATGTGCAATTGTATTAAAAGAGTTGGAGTAGGAGAGATCCATACATCAATTCTTAAAGAGGTGAAACTCCTGAAAGACAAAACCAAAGTGATGGCCTATTTTTGTTTATTTGGGGATGAATTCGATCCGAATCATGTAACTTCAATACTTAGAATCGAACCTACCAATACGGCTTACAAAGGCGACATAATTAACAAAAAGCATCGAATAAAAGAAACATCATGGACATTAGGTACGGATTATGAAGAATCATTAGATGTAAATCACCAATTAATAAAAGTAGTCGATATGTTAAGAAACAAAGTAAAAGAGATCAACTCGATTCGAATTGAACATCAATTAAGAACAAAATTTTTCATTGTAATAAGAATAGAAGAGGGGAAAACGCCTGCTCTTTATTTCGATTCTGATTTTATTGAATTTGTTAATATGATTCATGCTGAAATTGATGTTGATTTGTATGCAAATCCATATAATGATGAAAAATTGGAATAAGAAAATAAAGTTTGTAAGACACGCTTTGAAGGAATGGACATCAGATAACATTATGTAGGAATAAACGAACCTTAAGGCTCATCAATATCGGATAACAAAGTGTTTATGATGTGTGACAGGTATCCTTTTTGCTGAAAATAGTGGTGTTTTTCTTAAAGGAGGATCTTAAATAATGAGAAAACGACATTCTATTGAAAAAGCGGAGTGGTCAGAAACAAGAGAGAACCAGTATCACAAAGACTGCAAGAATATTGTATTTTCATTTGGCGATAGACTCATTGAAGAGGGTGGCACGGTTTATTTGAAACGAAAAGAAGTCGAGATTAAGGTAATAAAACCTCTTAAAAGAAAAACATTCTGGTATGAAACTTGGCTAAAGATCAAAGAAATCTACAGTACATAGTCTAATGAAATTCAACATGATCGCTTAAGCGCCAGTGAAGGTTGATTAATCATTTTGTGAGTAATATTTGGAGGTAATTGAATGACGATAATTTGTCTCGAAGGTGCCAGTTCTGTAGGTAAAAGTACCACTTGTCAGCAGTTCGCTACACAATATGATGCATTTATTGTTCCAGAAACAGGGCTTCTTTTTGAATCTCCTCAACTTGACGGTAAGGAACTTATGATGTGGTTGCTGGAGAGACAAATCGATAGATGGCATATAGCATATGAGAAGAATCAACAACATGAGTATGTGATTTTGGATGGCGATGTATTTAAGATTTGGTACAGCTGGATATATGGTTATGAGCACCTATCTTTAGATGAAACAGCGAACTTTTTTAGAGAGAAGTTATTGAAGAATGAAATATCATTACCGGATGCTTATGTACTGTTCTGGGCTGAAGAAGATGAGCTGCGCAAGCGAAAGGAGATGGATCAGACAAGATCCAGAAGAAATTTTGATAAACATCTGCGCATGATTGAACCTCAAATGAGATACTTCCATTATCTTAATGAACTGGTACCAGGATATGTAGGGATTCATAAAGCAGAGACTGTAGCAGATAATATACATCATATTGTAAAGCATAGCGAGACATTACCGGACATAAAAAAACGAGAGATCGAAATCTTTGATAGAGTAATTGATTTTTACAAGAGTACTACTCCTTAATCTTAGTGTGGCTTTTGATATCAGATCTCAAAGCTATTCTAGCTGTGTCTTGGATAACTGACCAAATACTGCGATCAAAGAAAAAGAAATATATGAGGTGGGTTATGGGCGTAAGAAAAAAATATAAACGTAAAATCGTTCGCTCCAATCGATTATTTTATTGGTATGTTGAACCGGATATTGACGATGAAGGGATAATCAAATTACATATCGTTTCTGAGGATAAGAAGTTAATCGTCACTTATGAAGTTGGACAACACAGTATTAAGAACAAGATCCCATTTATAGTCATCATCGGAGAAGAATTCGAAGGATGGACAACAGAATATATAGGATACAGAAGAGTACTAACACCGAAATGGAGCGATGAGATCATCACGCCAAAATTGATAGGTGAAATCATTGATTGGTGCCTCTTGAAAGATAAAGAAATAAACATCGTTAATTGGAAAAGTGAGATTCTTCGGCCTCTCTCCTAGATGGATTGTAATTGCATTTGAAAATAATTTGGAGTCATATGGACTCTTTTGAAAACGCATACTCGAAAACAAGAGATGTAATTAACATTTAATATAAAAGGAGAGAAGCTAATGCAGATGAATCGTGGATATCACACGGTTAACAAAGTAATCGCTTGTGTTCTGTCATTCATATTTATCATTATGGCAATAGGGGTACCTGCCCACGCTGAAGAGAAACAGGTTGAGACTACACCATCCAGGATTCCTTTATCCAAGTTAGAGGAAACGATTGATGCTTATGTAGCCTCGTATGAGAAGTATACCGCTGCCGTTTCGGTTGTGGCTATCAAAGATGGTGAAACCATTGTGAATAAAGCATATGGTTACGCAGATATTGAGAATCAGCGAAAGGCGGATACCTCTACGGTTTTTGAATGGGCTTCCATCTCGAAACTGTTGGTCTATACGAGTGTGATGCAGCTTGTCGAACAAGGAAAGCTTGATTTGGAGACGGATATCCAAGAGTATCTGCCAGAGGGATTTTTCAAAAAGCTGAGATACGATGAACCGATTACCCTAATGAACCTGATGCATCACAATGCGGGTTGGGAAGATCAAACAGCGGCCGAAGTGTTCTATTACTCCGAGGATGAAACGTTAGAATTAGGAGAAACGTTGCGTAGAAATGAGCCGAAACAGATATATAAACCGAATAGCATAGTGGGTTATTCGAACTACGGCGTTGGTCTAGCTGGTTACATCGTGGAAGAGATAAGTGGCCAACCTTTTTATGAATATGTTGATCAACATATTTTCGAACCACTTCATATGAACGACACTTCAATTCATCCAACGGGGCAAGATCATCCAGACCTAGTACAAAGAAGAAATGAGATTGAAGGGTATACAAAAGATTTAAAACTGATCCCTGAGAACAGAGTATACGTAACGTTTTATCCTACAGGGGCAGCGATTGGGACAGCAGAAGATTTAGGAAAATTCCTTGCAGCATTGATGCCTGTAGATGATAGCAATGTATTATTTAAGAACAGGGATACGTTGAACGAAATGTTGTCAACAAGTCTATATTATGAAGGCACTTCTACTCCGCGATTTGCGCATGGGTTCGTTGAGATGGAATACTGGGTGCCTACACTGATGCACGAGGGGAATTTGAAAGCATTCTCCAGTAAACTTGTCTTTGATCCCGAATCTAAATTTGGGATGGTCGTCATGACAAACCAGTCTTTTGAAGAGATTTATTATTATGGGCTTACTAAAGAGATTTTCGGTGATAATGTCAATTCTAATAGAGTTACTTCGGAGGGGGGAGGATATTATCAACCCGCAAGACGGGCAGCCGCTAGATTTACTAATTTATTTACGTTTCTTGATATAACGAAATATACAAAAGCTGATTTAGCAAAGTCTTATAATGTTGTCGAGCATAATGGTATTGTTGAGAAAATTTCAGTCACTCCTTACATTGATTATTTGCCTGTATCGAATGTAAAGGTGAACTTAATTAAGATATCTCTTATTCCTGTTGCACTAGCCATCATTTTCAGTTTAATTGCTTTGATCGGCTATTTGATCCGGATGCTTCTTAACAAGCTATATAAACGAGGAAATCCTAATACCAATTTTAATAAATATCATCTTGTAATTAACTTTGCAGGTGTGGCACTCCTTCTTAATCTTTTCATCCTACAAACGAAGTTGAGGTTTCCCAATTATCCTGCTTATTCTTCGATACGCATCAATTTAATGTTTAACCTACTTTATGTGGTTCTAGCAATGGCGTATCTTGGCTTGCTTATCTACAAACTGCGGAAGAACAGTTATAGCAAAAAGCAAAAGGTGATGTACATCATGTCTGGCATCTCGGCGCTCATCTTGGCTGCTTTTATTGTGGGATGGAATTTGTATGTTTAGAGTGGATCGTGCGTAGATGATTTCCATATATATGTGATATTTCAGGACGAATCATGAAAACGCATTAGATACAAAGACAGCAGTTCTTTATTGGGATCTGTTGTCTTTCTATTTGTCCGCTAAGTATGAAAACAAAGTCGAAGCGCGAAGAAATATTGATCAGTGCTCTTATTGAGATCATTCATTGGCTTGCTGCATCAACCAAACGACCATTTTCAATGATACTACTGTTACCAAGTAAATTTTCCTACAATGGTTCATTAGCATGCAGATTGGAACATGTTCAATATTCATTAGTTGAGGCATATCATGGCTATTCATCTGTTGGAAAAAAGGGACAGATCTGCGTCTTACATCCTAGACCTGATTGTTCATAGGACTGCACGTACAACTGAATAATACAAAAAAATGAAAGATTGAAACTACTCTTTGAGATCTTAGAACTGATTTTTTGTTTGGTGATTAGGCAAAAAGATCTAAAAATAGTTCTTATAGCACAAAAAATACTCTTCGCAAATGTCACAAAATGGTTTATTATGTATGTAGTTCAGGAAAATACATTATCAAGTGGTATGTGAAGGCAAGTTATTTAGTTGTCATAAATCTTATACACACCTATGCATGAGTGTGTTTCGAAACGGGCTAAATAAATTATTTACAAAAAAATGGTGATAATATCACTTAAATCCTTACAAAGGAGAATATAACATGAGGATTACAAACAGATCTTTTTATCATGGAGTAGCATTAGCAGGAATTACTGAACATGAGAACTTCACTTCGATTAACAGAATATCTAATATTAATTCATTACATGCATATCAATTAAACCATGATAAAGGGTTGTACATTAAGTATACTGCAAAAACGGGTAAATCTTGGAGATTCACGTTTACTCCAGAACACCAAGTAGAGGTTACGAAAATATTTAAGCAATTCCCAATGAATACATATCTAATTTTTGTATGTGGAGAAACAGGGGTTTGTATAGTAGATTTTGAAACATTTGAATCTTGCATTGACCTAAACCAAATAGAAAGTGAATGGATTGAAATATATAGACCGGATGGCGGCAGTTTTAGAATAAGGGGGGCTAATTCCGAACATAAAAGATCGATACCCTTAAATAACTTCCCTAAAATCCTATTTGAAAAATCTGTATCAGGTATATCAAAGTAGTTCGGAATTAAATCAGGAATTTATATGGTTATTAAGAAAAATTACAGGAGTGATTACTAATGTCGAAGCAAGAAAATACAAATTCACTAGAAGCAATTGTAGTTAATTCATTAAAAGTTCCGGGAGTAAAAGTAAATCGTCAAGAGTTTTTGACACATATATTAGCGAGTAAAGTGAGCAGTGGTGAACTTCTAGCTGCTCTTGATAAGGGGCCAGTTGATGCAGGGATTTCTGTTAATTTGCTCAATAAACTAGCAAAAAGTCATATTGAAAAAAGAACATTACAGAGTACAGGAATTTCTTTTGCAACAGGACTTCCCGGAGGAATTGCAATGGCGGCAACCATTCCAGCCGATACTTTACAATTTTTCGGAGTAGCATTAAGACTGGCCCAGGAACTGGCATATTTATTTGGTCATGAAGATTTGTGGGGAGAGCAAGGTATAAATTCAGACAGAGTAAAATCAGAACTAATAATTTTCCTTGGGGTAATGTTTGGAGTGGGCGGTGCCAGTTCTGCTCTTAAAATAATATCTGCAAAAGTGGCACAGCAAACATTGAAAAAACTTCCTCAACGAGCTTTGACGAAGACAATATATTATCCTATTGTGAAAAAAGTAGCATCCACAATAGGAGTTAAAATTACTAAAAAAACTTTTGCTCAGGGTCTATCTAAAGCCATCCCTTTAGTAGGTGGGGTGATTTCAGGAGGAATGACATACGCTTCAATGAAGCCTATGGGGAATAGACTACGTAATGAGTTGTTGGAAGTAGCCAGTAACTATTCAGAGAACGATTTTGTGAATGATATGGAAAATTTCAAGAAAGAAGTAATTGATATTGGATCAGGCGAAGAAATGGAATGGGATGAATTAATTTCAGCAAGCAGAGAAGAGCCAGCAAAAAAAGTTGAGAGTGCGGCCGATGAGATTTTAAAATATAAAAATTTGTTGGATTTAGGCATTATTACAGATGAAGAGTTTAAAAAGAAGAAAGAAGAACTACTGAATATATAGATATAATGCTTTTAAGGAAGGGTAACTTTAACATTGCTGTCTTCCAAGAGAGTTTTAGAATTTTATATTCTAAAGTCATTTTCTGAATTTATCAGATTCTTTAATGGTAGGGATATGATTGGAAGATAATAAAACATCAAATGGGGTGTATGTATGAGTGGATCAAGGTGGCTGTATTTAAGTAATGATTTGAAAGTCCATAAAGTACCAAAGCCTAAAAACAGTAAATTTAAGCCTATTAAAGAGTTAGCCGGACAATAAATACTCATAGTTTTCCTATACTACGAGACATTTGAAAAGAAACCATCAAAATTATTACTACTAGAATTTGATAGAGTAACTTTGGATTCAGAAGGTTCTTATGAATTAACTCAAGAGGAAATGGATAAGGCATTATATAATTTTAATGAATTCGGTTTTGTTACTCCAGAAGAACTTGCACAACGAGACGGCCCCTTATCTTTACCAATTGCTCCTGTGTTACCGACAATTCAAGAAAAAAACACATTATATAATTACTTGAAGGAGAATCTAAATCCGCTTTCAAACAATGCACCATACATTATGGAAGAAAGGATTAGTGCTCTAAAGCAAATTCACAAAGAGCACATAGAATTATTAAAACAAGCGGTCAAGTTAAGATAATTAACATTACACTTAAGTTAGTTCTTGTAAAGATATCAATACTATAATTTCCTATTAAATCCTAATATTGGTCTGCAAAGGGGTTTCAGATAGTTATTCTAGAAGAAGACTGGTATGCAGAAGCAGAATTATGGATTGGTGGGAGGATGACCATCACCATCATTTTTGGAAGAGCAACTATCTTTTTCAACACGATTGAGTCATTCGCAATATAGGTACAGTTCCCTATCAAAACGGAGTGTTAAAACTAACGATAGCGAGTATTTCAATCTGTGTATCCATGAAAATGCGCCTTGCATATGATTAATGTTGTTGTAGGATTATCTTCCTATAACTTTTTTAGCGTAGGTGCATTAGTCGAAACTGAGAACCTTTCTTTTATTCTAATATAGTCGAGGAGAGTGTTATGCAAAAGCTAGAGGAGTTTTTATATGACCTCATAGGAGTGTTCATTCCTGGTTTCTTTATGCTGTCATCTTTATGGTTAACCACTGTTACCGTGATGAAAATTGAAGTGTTTAATGTATTATATGAGTGGATGCCGTTTCATTATGTCTTGCTCTCACGTCCCGAGTATCCAGGAATTAAGGCAGTGATAAGCCAAAAAAGTCTAATGATTCTGATGTTAATAATGGTTTGTTATATAACTGGTCTGTTATTAACATCTGTTTCGGCAAAGTTAGTTAAAAAAAAGAAGCTCCGCAGTGATATGGAAATGGTATTTAAAGAAAATAAGAAGCTTCAGTACAAAGTCGAAGCCAAGTTGAGGGCCGAGCAACAAATAAAATTACAACACAAAGATCTTCGAAATCGCTGGATTATTTTCTATCGGTGGGCCAATATCAAGAGCCAGAGCAGGGAAGATAAATCTAGTCTGATGATTTTGTTATCTAAGGTGATCCTAAACCGTTCGCTGTTCTATGTCTTTAAAATATTAGCATTGTATACAGCTTTTCTATTGATTCTTTCAGCTTTAATACATTTTTTTTATTTCCGAAACAGTGAATTGATATACTATCTGATGGTTTTAGTTTACATAATATTTTGTTGCATAATGTCTAAGTTTTTTCTTAAGGGATACGGGGAAGCGCGGCTAAAACTCAGCAATGAAGCAGTACTGATTTTATCCAGAATATAAAGGGGATTATAATAATGACGGAAGAAGAGAAGTCTATATTAGAGAATGGACAAAGTATCAGAATAGGAGAACGCACCCTAAACGATGAAAACTTGCAACTGATTTTACCAAACTGGAAAGAAATTGAGGCCCAAGTTGAGCAAATAAGAGCAACTGCTATTCAAGTAACCACTGAGCGTTTGAAGAGTTCTGGACTTGTGGATAGACTTGATTTCAATAATGTTATAAGTATTCTCGGTGAGCGAGGTAGTGGAAAAAGCTCTGTTCTGTTGACAATGCGTGATAAGCTGATGAAAAAAGATGATAAAGATATTTTTCTGGATATGATCATTCCTGAAATGCTGGAGGATACTTCAGATATCCTAGGAGTTATCTTACTAAATTTGAAGAAATTTATTGATTCTAGAAGACATGAGATCGATGGATATTATCAAAAACAGCGTAGAGTAAGAACCTCCAATAAGGATACCTTTAATAGCTGCATTTATAAGGACAAAACAGAGCTTGATGTCCTATGGGAAAAGGTGTTTTCGTTATACATATATAGAAAGAAAGATTACTCTAAAGTTATTGAAGAGAACTTTTCTGGAGTCACTGATTATACAGAAGAACGCAAAGAAGCACTGGTGTCCGAGTTAGAATTGACAGTTAAACTTAACCTTCTTTTTGATGAGTTAATTCTGGTATTGAATGGTGCGCAAACAGGAAAACATTTGATTTTCATTTGTTTTGATGACGTGGATTTAAACCCTAAACGCTGTAACGAGGTACTGAATGTGGTGTTGAAGTATTTGAATCATTCGAATATCATTACCTTTATTTCAGGTGATATTACTAAGTTCCAGGAAGATATGATCAGTGAAATGCTTATCCAGCATCAAGGGTATCAATTTATGGATCGAACGTTTGTTGGACAAAGGAGTATGCTGGAATCCCAACAAGAGTTGGTGTACGATTTTCTAAAAAAAATCATGCCATACTCCCGTAGATTTATGTTGCAGAAGTTGGACTCCTCTGCGAAGATGAATTTTTCAGTGAACGATGTAGGCAATGAGGGGTATGAGCGTCCTAAAATGAAAGAACTCATTGGACGCTTTTTTAAATATGAGAGCGAACTTCCATATGAATATTATGTTACTGAGAAAATAAAAGGAGAGCAAATTGCTACAAAAAAAATCCAGAACATCCCAACTTATTTCAATATATTTGATGATAAGCCTCGTGGTTTAATTAATTTATATAGCTATTTGCATTTTAGTGAAAATTCTTCAAGAGATAAGCATACAGTGAATATAAATTTTAGGTTATCGGGTGATCAAGCAAATCATTTGACTGAGGACTATGAGCGACTAATTGCCTATTACCAGAAGCTATTTTCAATGATTATTGAAACAAATGCTTCATTGCGCAAGCATCAGGAATTTATGCATAAACTATACACTTTAACAAACAGCCGAACAGCTAAAGGTAACCCTATAGTTATTGAGATACATCATGAAAGATTAAGATTTGAATTAATGAATAACTATTATGGTATTTCTCAAGAAGAGAAGGTTCTCATTATTCACTTCTTATACTTTGTTGAAAGTATAACTAGTACCAATATGAGTTCGATTGATGGTAAAGAATACAGTCGTGATCTAAATCTAGCACTTGAAGTAATTGATAATCAAAGATTAATTCCTCATACGTATAATGTTAGAAATGTGTTTGCCTTGTACTCCGAATTGAATAATATATTTCAGAATGATCAGTTGAACCAGATATATGATAAATATATATACACTAAGAAGTACCTTGAAATTATAGAGGAGAAATTTAACGATTACGAGAGTAGGTTTTCTGATGACACGATCTGGCAAAATAATTATGCTTTGATCTCGAATGACAAGGAAAAAAATAAACTGGATATAAAGAACAAAATACTAGAGGATTTCAAGGAATTTAACTTTGATGTAACAATATTAGACCGAATCTCTTCAACAAAACATAACAGATATCTTGATAATGATTTTTATTCAATTCCGGATAATGCTGATGTTCAGAAGGGACTTTCCTCCAAATTTGTGGATTATTCATTTTATTATTATTTCATCAGGACTGTAGATATGGAAGAACGAAATGAGTTTTTCGAGAGAATAGATAAAACACGTGAGCAACTTTTAAAAGTAGGAAGAATAGTTGATGATGTTATACAAAGCAATCGTTTTAGAATATCTCCGGAAATCATCAAGAAATATGATTCTCTACAAACTAGCGCAGAGAGACTGAATGTGGAGATTGAAATAAAGCGGCTGCAGTTGTTTAAAAAATTTCTAAATGATGAAATCGACTTTTTCATCAAGACACGAAGTAAGAGTAACGAAGCAATACTAAAAAATCGTATTAAGGATGAGAAAATTAAAGTTTTTTACCAAAATATTGACAGTTATACGGATGATCTGAGCGAAAAACATACGGAGTACTTATCAACTGTTGTGAATAAGAGTTCTAATATAAATGACAATATGTTGATAGAAAATCGAGTGAAAGATGTTGAGGAAGTATATACTGATTTTTATGAAATCGCTGAAGGAACAGACCTAATAGGAAAAGGGACTAATTATTGGCTGTATTACGAACCAGAACTTTACAAAGGAACCGTAACCAGGGCAGTAAATGCATTTAACAGATTTATAACAATTCATTTTTATAGTGTCATGATTGTTGTTGTTAATGAATTAATTGGGGATCTAGAATCCTCTCAAATTATGCTGTTACTACAAGAGATACAAGAGCGTGCAATATTAAATAATTGTATAGATGATTTTACGGATGAGCACGCTGTAGCAAGGGCTCTAGAACAACAGCAACAAAATATTAAAGAGTCAATCTCTAATTATCTCAAACATAAGCTGGACAATTCGAATGCTCTTAATGCGATTTATACCTACAAGAATGAGTTACTTACGAATTTTGATAAGCTAGAAGATCAATATTCAGTAGATGAGGTTCAAATCCAAAAAATCAATCAATTGATTGCTAAAATTCCTGCTGAATCCTTAAAAGCAGAGCTAAGGAATGTGCAAAGAAAACTTTTAGCAACAGGTGCGATAAACAAGTCTCAATTTGACGAAATTGTAAAAAGAATGAAGATATATTTAAACAATTTGGAGAAGAGAGCCGATGAGAGGGACTCATATGTTGTTATTGAGTTACAATCGCTTGCTAAAAATTTGAGTAGTAAGGAAGAACTGTCCGACACCAGTAAGGAAATTCGTCGAGTTAGAAATGAAGCTAAAGAAAGACTTTACGATCTGGCTCTGGAACAAACTGTATATGCTCTGGCCTATTTGTATCATCAAAAAATTGAGCATGGTGAGTCTATATGATCAAGCATTTTACAGGCTTGGTCTCTAAAATGGCTACTTTGCCATTTACAGAGTTTCTATTCGCTAAAGAAGCCTTGTTTGAGGAACTGGTGCTAAGCGGAAAGGAGGAACGGAGTCATAATAATAAGTATAAGCAGTATGCTTGGGCGAAGAAAAGGATTCAAGAGGAACTAGTAGGCAAGCAGCACATTAAAAGTCTGGATACACTTAACCTGTTGTTTGAGCAATACTATCCACTCAAGAGTTTTATGGAGGCTAGTTCAGAGGATGATATCTACTTGCAACATCTCGAGAAACTTACCTCCTCCTTTATCACACACCGCAACGGAAGAATTTCATTGAAATATTGGAAAAATGCTAATGATGAGTTTTTGTTTGGGGCTTTTGACGGAGTGAAAAAGATCGAAGTCTGGAATACATTTTCGAGGATGTTCTGTATCGATATATTGGTAGTGCTGCATCTCTTAAACAATGATATGAACCATCCGGCTTATCTTAACGGTTATTACTGGCTTATTAACTTAGGAGATATGCAGTTGGACCAAGTAATGGAACGCGGCTTAGCAGAGACTCATATCCATATTAGTGCTGGTATTAATTTTAATATGATATGGCATGAGCTGATGAACATGAACCGTGAGGAGAGCCGTGTGAAGCTTGGATCTTTCTGGAATCAAGTAGATGATCCATACCTTGAGGATTCCCTCAGGGTATGTGGGTTGATCCGAGTATTGCTCTTTAAATACCTCATGATTGCAAAAAACAAAAAGCTGGAGGAGTATTTGGACGACTGGTTGGATCAAGAATCTGTTTATGCTGGGGCTGATCAATCTGGCAGTGAACTAAGTCATTTATTACAGTGGTTTATCTTTCGAAAGATCAAGCCAGAAAAGTATAACTACAAAAAAATACACAAGTTTTTACTTCATGACTTCTCATTTCTTGGAAGAGATAATGAAACGCAGTCTGCCGAAATCATCAAAGCAATGGCAGGACTTGGAGAGTTACACACAACAGACGAGAATATATTTCTGTTGGAATCTTTGAGTTATATTAAAGACCAAAACAAACAGGGTTCCAGAGACACCTACTTTTCAAGGCTGTTCTGGCAATATTTGCGAATTAAAAACATAGTTTATCAAGGTGTAACACAGTCCAATTACATGGAGGGGCTTGATTATTTCCGTCATTTTTTCTCAAAAGCAACCTCTAATACTAATATGCTGGAGCATGCAATACGTAATCAAGTTTACAATAATAATTTGAAGAAACTTGAAATAAGAGTAACTCCATCGTCCAAGAATAACGTTCATGACATCAAGGATGATCTGAGAAGAAACTTAATTGTTTTTTTTCGAACCTATAAAAATATCCTTAAAGATCCTAAAGTGCATTATTCAGATTTCCCGCAGATCGGAATTGTTTATCATCTAATCAAAGCTCAAGATGAATCTTTTTATGAGAAGTGCTGGTACAAGGACTCAGACCGCAAGCATTTGCAGAACGATAATTATTTCTATGGTCGCCTTCAAAAGCAGTATATGGAGACTGTCGAGGCAATTAATGCCTTACGTGAGAAAATTCCGGGACTTTCCAGATATATCGTGGGTTTGGATGCAGCAAGTGTGGAGAATAATACAGAGCCTTGGGTATTTGCACCCATCTATCGTCATGCCAGAGATAGCCACAATAGCAAGCTGATGTTACTTGGACGTGAAGAGAGAATTAACACTCTTGGGTTTACCTATCATGTAGGTGAGGATTTCAGGCACCTATTATCAGGGCTCCGTCATATAGACGAAGTAATTGAACATTTTAACTTTCATGTCGGAGACCGTATAGGGCATGGTATTGCCGTAGGGCTTGATGTGAAATGTTGGTGTGAAGAGAACCCGGTTGTTGTTTTACCCCGTATAGAATATATGGAAAATCTCCTTTGGCTATGGGGTCAAGCCTTTATGGAAAAAAAGTATAGTTTGGAATTAGATTTATTGGGAATTGAACGGGAAATTATGCTGCAGGCAGAGAAGATATATCACAACATTGAAGGGATTACCCTATTTACCTTATGGAAGGCATACCAGGGCAGATTTCAACCTTTTCAAACAGATGAAAGCTACATTTATGATATGTGCGTCACTGAGACAAACCGTACAGGGAAGTGGCGTAATGATACGGAGATGCCAGAACATCATTTTTGTAAGCAGCCTACAGGTACTCATGCGATGTGGAACGAATCCAAGTTAATTCATGCCAATCACTGCAAATGTTATCTAGAGCGGATGTATGAGGTAATTCAGATTACGGTAGGCGATCATGAGGTTGTCCTATTAGAAAACTTACAAGCATTTGTACGCAATAAACTAAATGTTAAAGGCATTGTTGTGGAGACTAACCCTACGTCTAATCTTGCGATTTCAGGTATTGAGAGGCTGTTCAATCATCCTGTTCAAAACTTAAATGTACAAGGATTGGAGCATGAGAATCAAACAGGCAAAGGACTAGTGATTTCGGTTAACTCTGATGATCCAGCTGTATTCAACACAAGTATCAGCAATGAGCTGTCCTATATATTCTATTTACTGCAGGAAAAAGGGTACCCGAGAGATAATATCTTGGAATGGATTGATAAGATTCGTGAATGGGGACTGATGACCTCGTTCATTAAAGATCGTGATATAGAAAAAGATGTATTAATCAAAGAAATAGATGAGATTATTAAGCATTTAAAGTAAGGAGACATCTCTCTCTTAGGTATTGAATATAGTACTGGCTCGCGTGGAACGTGGGCTCTTTCTTTAAGTGTAATATCTCTATCTATTTAACTCGGTTGAGATAAACTCAAACTGTTCTTGCCTACCATAGTATTTTAGATAAGTATTAGGGAGAAAAGTTATGATCAACTTTCTGAAAAATTTCATTAATCGGAGGTGCCTAATTGAGGATCTATAATATGGTTGAAGTGAAAAAACTTAAATCAGATTTTACTAAGTTACAAAAAAAGTCCTGTCATGAAGCTGTAGAATTCATAAAAGAAAGATATCAAAAAGAAGGGTTTTATTTCCATAGATTATTTTTACATTCAGGCCTTATTTTCGCACTGGAACCATCTGAGATTAAATCGATTATTTCTGTTGTTGTTCTAGAAAATGAAAGGGATACAAAAATCAAGAAAGATTTATATTTTTTAAATTATCTTCTTTCAAGAAAGAAAACTTATGATGAAAATATTACTCAATTGATAAATTCAACTGAAGAAAGCATAAGTATAGAACTGATTTTCAATTACTTAGAATTTTTAAAATATCGTATTTATGTTCATAAGGAGCCGTTGAGTGGGACTTTCCGAAATGAAGATGAGGTTGAAGCTCACTTCGAACATATTCTTAGTTGCTCTAATGAGATAGTTGAACTAATTCGTACAAATAAAGTTTCTTCAGTCTCCTTAGGTAGCAGTATATGCTCAGAAGAAACTCTAAGAGAATTGTTTAGACTGATTTCTCGAAAAAAGGCTACTCAAGAAAAAATTCTTTCAATACTATTGGAAATTACAGAAGTTAATATTGTTGAAAATTTTGACTACTATGATAATAGGATTGAAAAAGCATATCTTACGGAATATTACATACCATTTTGGAGAAAATTTGAGATTTACAGAGATTTGAATTGTTCACTATTTTCTCAAGAACTTTCAGATGAAGAAGAATTATTTTTGTTAAAAGCTAGTGGTTCACTAAGGGTGTTTAACTCTGAATTAATCTACTTTGATAACAATAACCAAATAGATTTTAATGTTGAAGTTGATCTCTACCAAGCATATAAATATCTAGAACCAATGTATGGGACTAAAAACAATGAATTCGACTATAAGGGCAAGGTTTTTAAAATAAAAGATCTTCTTGAAAGCTATAAAAATTTGCTGAAAGTAAATTTTACACTCTTAGAACAAGCTGATGAAGCGCAACAATGCACAATTCTTGTCTTAGAAGAAGAAGCGATGCTTAAATTATCCCATATAAATCATCCAGAGTTACTACATCTATTATCAATAAATTTAGATGATTTGGGCGAACCTTCGACACTGGTTAACTATAAGCCATTAATTCGAAAAGAAGAGAGCTATTACATCGTACCTTCTCATATTGAGAATACAACAATAGAAAGATGTATTGATAAAATACTTTCAAATGCTAATACAGTGAATATTAGAGCTAAGAAAGGAATATTTTTTGAAAACCAGATAGAACAATTTTTCAAAAGTATGAATTTGGAATATGCTCAGGTTTTCAGAGATGAAAAGAATGGAATACCAGAAATTGACGGATTGTTTGTTCTTGATGATTATGTATTTATCTTTGAGGCAAAAGCAATGATTAAACCAGAAAGTATCATTGAAGCAAGCGATTGTTTTGAATCAAAAGTATACAAAGCTTTCACACAAATTGTGGAGCGACTTAACGTTTTAAATGATCCCGAAAAAAGGAGACTTATAGAGGTTAAAACGAAAATTAGCTTCAAGGGAAAAAAAATCGCACCATTTATATTAATGAATCATGTTTATTTCAATGGATATCAAGGTTTATATTTTACGCAAGGAGATGAAACAAGGCACGTACCTATAATTGACTTTCTTACACTGAAAAGTTTGATAATGACGAAGAGTTTTCCAGCATGGAAGTACAATAAGAAGCGAAATGCATACAAACCTCACATCAAAAAATACCATTCAGCAGAACAACTTTATTACTACATGTTAAATCAATTAAATGAACTAGTTTCAAGCGAAGAAACTATATATCAATTGGATGAAAATTTCCTTCTTTCTCCTATTGCTACGTCGGTTACAATACTCTAGAGCTAGACAAAAACATATTTTTATAGGTGGGAAAAATGAATTCATTCTCTTTTGGTGCAGAGTCTTCAGCAGAAAAATGTTTAGAAAATATGGACAGAATATTTATGGGGTTGGAGAAGAAAAATATTAAAGTTCATCCTTCATGTCGTTTTTCTATTTTCAGAAAAAATTTCGAGGAATTCTATAGCAAAGTGATTGTAGGAGATGAAGAATCAGAAAGTTTTAATTTACCCGGGTTACTGGAAGGATACAGGGATTACTGTGAGTTAAAGTTAATATACTCTTCAAACAAATTAATGTCTGGCAATATACTTAACTCAATGGATAAGAATAGAACAGCAAGAGACATACAATTTCAGCTCTCATTTGCTGCGCATCTTGAGTTGGCCGGGTACAGCTTAATAATTCAAGAGCCTGATTTCTTGATCGAAAAAAATGGAATGATTTATTCTGTAGCAGCTAAAAGACTGTCAGGCAAAAGTTCAGTATATAACAATATTGTTAAAGCAGAACAACAAATTTTGAACCATTCATATCCAGGGTTCATAGCATTGTCAGTTGAGAGATTAATGGATGAAAAGGATTTCCTTTTGTACCTGAATGACCCAGACCAAGGATCAGAGATTTGTTACAGGCTTATGTATAAACTCATAGCTTCCAATTTTAATTCCAAGCACTTTGTACGAAATGATCAAGTCAGGGCACTTTTATTTTCTTTTTCAATGGGCTGCATCGCTCCAGATCTTGAACCAGGCTATTCATCTGCGTTCACTTACTTTTCGGTGAAAGAACCAGAAAGTAAGTACGGTAAAGAAGTAGAGGATTTCTTCAGTCATTATTGCATTACTGATGAAGATTTTTTTTCGGTGTAGTATTCTAGATGGATGGTATAGAGGCGGTCACTCATTTTACAAATAGAAACTTTAAAAACTGGCGGAACAAACTTGAAACAAGTTTTGTTCCGCTAGTTTTGTTGTTATGGGTCTATTTTCCATCGCAAGTTGATTAGTTTTATTCTCATGTAGGTGAAGTTGAAACCACTAATTTAGACGTTATATATGCTCATAGTTCTTCTGATGTTTATAGGGGGAGTGTTACTCACTTTCTTCTCCAAGCAAATACCCCACAGAAACCTCCAAAGCCCTCGCAATCATCACTACTTCATAATCTTGAACGAGACGATATTGACCCTCTAAACGTGAAAGACTGGTCTGACTGATATCCAACCCCAGTGTTTGCAATCTGGCGAGGAATTCTCTTTGTTTGATTCCTTTACTTTTACGGATAGCTACGACTCGGGAACCGATAATATTTTTGTTGCCAGGTGGTTCTTGTCTAGGCTTCATTATGTACACCCCTCATTTCAACCAAATTGTATGAGAAATAATGGTTGTTTTAATGCGTATATCGAATTAAAATAAAATAAACCGATAATCGCATTAAAATGACTGCTCACGTCTAGCATTAACAAGACATGGAACAGTTTAGACCCATCAGAGAGGTGGATGTATGAGCCGGTTGCTTGACTTATTGGAAGAGGAACGGCGCAAGCTTAATCAGCTTGGAGAGGCATCCTTGAAGCAAGCGATTCCGTTGTGGGACAATCCTGAGGTTCAGGAACAGAGCCGAAGGGTGGACGAACTGGTGGCACGAGTTAGTGAAATAAAGGCGAGACATAGCCGAGGGGTACGATGATGAGTGAAAGTACATAATCCGTAGGGGAGGAGAAGCAATGGATTTTCCACGGTGGATGCAACGAGCGATTCAGGCAAGGTTGGATGAGGTGTCGTCACGGATCGAGCAAGATCCTGAAATGAGTCGTGTACGTAAAGAAACAGACGAAGCGTTTGAAGTTTTGTTTGCAGGTAAGGATGTCGAGCAGACACCTGAATATATCGAGTGGGAGAATCGTTATATTGTCAGCAGGGGCATAGAAAATGAGCGGTTGTATATGCAGGGACTACGAGATGGTATTCAGCTCACAGTATCCTTGTTAGGTCAATCGATGCCAGAGGAGACAGATACTGAGGCTCCTCAACCCTCTAATGGGAACCCATAAGTCAGGGGAAGCTACCACGATCTTAACTTAAAAACCGGAGCCGAAGCGTGAATCTATCGCTTCGGCTCCGGTTTTAATGCTCTACTTTTCCAAATTCTAAATTAAGGAAAGGAGGGCATTGAGTATGTGTTAAGCTTAAACAAACAAAGGCAGAAGTGAGGTATGGTTATATGAAAAAAATATCTAAATACTTAATTTTGCTTTTTATGTTTATTGCGATTGTGTTTATTCTTTTTTTTTTGAATACGGACAAAAAAGAAGCCAATGAGCCAGTGGTTAATGGCAATATCATTCACGTCAAAAACTTTGATCTGGATGCCAAATCAACGAATTTAAAGACTATGACAGAAGGGTCGATATTCGTTGAAGGTGAGAAGGAGCATATTGATCATATCAAAATAGTAGCCCATGTAGAGATTGACCCCGTTGACTGGGGTGGTGTTGCATTTTATATCCCTGATCAATGGAGTGTCTCAAGTATCACCAGCAGTTATCCTGAACATCAATCGAAGTTAAAGCCTGCTGAGTATGTATCCACCTGGATGAATTCTTCTGATGACTCTTCATGGCGCACGATGATTGAGATTGGGAGAGAACGAAATTACATAGCAAATGGCGGAGGCACTGGAACGATTGTGATCGAGTTAAGTCCAGATCAAAAGGGTATGTCCCCCTCTGAGTCATTAAAAATTGGTATTGAGGTCGGATCAGAAGAGAAAAATGGAAACCGAATTATGGGTACGGATTCTGTTAAAGTTGCTGTATTTTGAAGTGTTTAATCGTGGTTCTTTTATTTGGCAAACGAAAACTAATGGAAGTTGACCTAGTGTTCATAAAAAAGAAAATTTCCGAATTCCATTAGACACAAAATAGACACAAAATTAAGTAAACATTTTCCATATATGTTACGTTTATATAAATAGAGGGTTCAACATTTAGTTATCGCGAGAAAGCTGCTTGTATTCGTTAAATGACAGTGCAGATTCAGATTGTGATTAGAGAGATTTTCATGCTCTCTTTTACAATAAATATGCTTGTTAAATTATCAGGATGAAGGTGGACTTACTAAAAGCTCGAAGGTTCTATTTTATTTTAAAGATAGAACTTTTGAGACTCGTTCTTTAAAAGGGGGGCTTAGTTAATTTCACAAGGAAATTTAGTATGTTTTGTATTTCATCAAATGCTGAACAAATTTATACGGAGAGGTGAATATTTTGAAGAAACGTTGGATGGTAATGTTAACCTGTTTAATGGCTGCATTCCTCATTACAGCATCTGTAAAGGCAGCAAGCTCGGATTATTATAGCGGATCATGGGATACAACTAGTACAACCAGTTTAGGTATAGCAGTAGGGTCGAGTATGTCATCCAATTTAAGTTCGTTTCAAAGTTGGTATACCGGATGGAATGGTGTATCCTCCAAAGTAGGCTTGGCAAAGCCTTATGAACAATCAAGTCTAGATCAAACACCACACTTTGCAAGAATCAATATTATTGGAAAGAATCTTGGTTCTACAGGTAACTGGGCTGAAACCTGCAATTATAAATATAGTGTTATATGGGGTTACTCGTGTGATTGGAACGGATCTTGGAAAGACTCCATAATTGAATTCAATACCAACACGGATTCAAATACAAAAATAGGGTATTCGTTTCAGAGTGCTAATTTAAAGAAAAAAATATTCCTACACGAATTGGGACACTCATTAGGACTTAAACATCCAGATACTACTTCTAACGCCATAATGAAACAAGGGGATAATGGATACTATGTTGTACAGACCTATGATAAGTCAAATATAAAAGAGAAATATGGAAATTAAACTTTGGAGGTGCTGACGTGAAAAAGTGGATAATGGCAGGAGTTATAGCTGTGATGGGGGTTAGCATTTTTTTTGGATATAAGCATTTAAATGCACAAGAACTACGTCCAGATGCAGATTACCACAATTACGCTCTTTCTGAGGTAGAATCATTAGCTACTGTAATTGTGGAGGCTGATTGGGAAGAGGAAACGAATTCAATCGTTGAATTAGATCAAAAGGATAAGTATCCATTGGACACACGTACATTTTCAAATATAAAAGTGAAGAAAGTATACAAGGGTGAAGTGAAGGAGGGGGAGGAACTAAACGTAGTTGAATACTATGCCAAGTGGAGAGATGTGGCAGGTGCATATGTAAAATATCCAAATGAATTGTATCAACCTTTAACGTCGGGCAAAAACTATCTATTGTTTTTATATCAAAGTCCAGAGGAACCTTCAGGTTCATATGAGATCATCGGCAACCATCAGGGGAAATATGTTTACCCGGAAAGTCAAAGTAATATGAGTATTCAATCCACTAGTGATCTGGATATTGCCGAAAAAGATGAACATTATTCTGCCTTATATAACGAGGTAAGTGAAAAGTATTTTAAGTAGCACAATGGATATTATTTGAATTACAGAGGGCAAGCGACCCTGATCTACACTTAAAAACCCGAGCCGAAGCGTGAATAACTCGCTTCGGCTCGGGTTTTAATGCTCTACTTTTCCAAAATCCAATTCTTACTTCGCACTTACCGACTTAAACCAATCATTCACTTCTTGCGTGATCTGATCTCCGCCATTGGATTTCCAGTTGGCGACGAATTGGTCAAAGGCATCGACTGGCAGTTTGCCGTAGATGATTTTGTTGAAGGTTTCCATCTCGGACTGACGGAGCAGGTTCCATTTGGATACCATGGTTGGTGTTGCAGCGCCAGTGAAGTAGTTTTGTTTACGAATGTCGATTTGCGACATGACCACTTTACCTGCATACCAGTTTTCCGGTTTGCGGAATTCGGCCATTTGTTTCTCGTAAGGTGTTTCGGGCTTCTCGCCGTCAGCCAGCTTCACGAGGGTTTTCATGAACAGATCCGGGATACGGGCTGGGCCTGTCAGGAACGGGAACTCGTTGGAGAAGTCTTTGATCTTCTCTTTGTCACTGGTTGGTTTGCCGTCTACAATATCCCAGTCGTAACCTTTGGCAAAGCCATATTCATACTCACTGCCCGCAGCCGGATTAGCCAGGTTATCGAGCAAGTAGTTGTAGTACAAGAAGATCGCTTCTGGATGCTTGGCATCTTTGTTGATCATGATGCTGGCGTTCACGCCAGAGTTCTGCCACTTTGTACCGATCTTGCCGTCTGGGCCAGCCGGAACAGGATAAGCTTTATATTTTGAGCCAGGTACGTTCTTGAGCAGGTCAGGTGCAGGCCAGTCTGGAACCCAGTTTGCGCCAGGCAGAATGCCCGCTTTGCCAGCCGTCCAGCTTTCAGCGGATTTGCCTTCGTCCCACAGAGCGGAGTCAGCGTGGATATAACCTTTATCCATCCATTCAGCCAGCTTGGCAAGGGCTTGTTTGGCACCCGGGTTAACGGAGCCGTACTCAAGATTGCCGTTTGCGTCTTTGTTCCATTGTTCCTCGATTGTACCGTATGCACCGAACAACCAGTCGAGTTGACCCATCCAGGTGTTGGTGTTATTTTTCAGTGAGATTGCCAGCGGAAATACTTTGTCTGGAGACAGACCGTCCGGGTTCTCGTTTTTGAATTTGTCCATGATGTTCTCAAGGTCTGCGATGGTTTTCGGAGCTTCCAGGTTCAGCTTCTCCATCCAGTCCTCGCGGAGCCAGAGCAGTGTATCGTCGTTATCAGTGTACTCCATGATCGGCATGTTGTATTTCTTGCCGTCCTTGGTGAACGGATACCACAGTTCAGGATGTGCTGCTGCGTGATCTTTCAGGGTTTGACTCGCATACTTATCGAACAACTCATCGATGGCGATGAATTGACCGGAGTCGATCAATTGATTGGTCAGTACCGCATTGGTGGGTACGGTGACGAAATCAGGCAGCGTCTCGCCAGAGGCGATCGCCAGTTGCAGCTTTTGTCTGTATTGATCGTCATTGGCCGGATACCAGGTATCTTTATGCTTCATACCCAGCGTTTCGAGCATCCAGCGATCGTGCACGTTATTTTCTTTGGTATCTCCTTGCACGTATTTCTTCGGCATCAATACCGAACTAAACTCGATGGGTGGGTCGTATTTTCCTTTGGCAAAAGCAGCTTCTGCTTCCGCTGAGCCGACTGTTCCCGGCGTAGTATCGCTACCATTGTCACTGGCTGTCTCGCCACTGCCGCACGCAGTGATCGTGATGAGCGCGATAACCATGAGCAGTGACCACCATGTTTTGAATTTGATCATTGTTCAATCCCCCTACGGTGTATGATCTTTAAAAATGCGTGTTCAAAAAGGCCGGTTTTCAGTACCGAGAAGATGGGATGAAGCTAGAAATGGAGTAGCGGAGCGTAGATAGAGCTACGTGAGCAACGGACATTTCGGCTGAATTCCATATTCGATGCTGATGATGCCGCTAGGCATCCTTCGTAATCAAAAGCGGACTTTTTGAACAACCTCTACAATGTAACTGTACCAATTTGGGCGGGAGGGCATCTATATGAGTTTGTTAGTTTCGATAGGACTCTATTAGTGAATGTTCCAAAAGAACGTTTTTCAGTTATGTTATTTATGCTGGTCGCGATACTCCTGCGGCGTAACGCCAAACTGACGCTTGAACACTTTGATAAAATAAGCCGGGTCCATGTATCCAATCTCCATGCTGATTTCGTACACTTTTTTGGTGGTCGTGACCAGCTTGTGGCAGGCCCGATCCATACGCAGGCGCGAGATATAATCACTGATGCCTTCGCCGGTTTCTATCTTATAGATCTTGGACAAATGGGTCGGGTGCAGGTTGACATGGTCAGCCAGTACACGTAAAGACACATCCAGATGCAGGTTCTTATCCGTAAAATCCTGAATCTTCTTCACATACTCGGAACGGATGTCCTTGATCTCGTTGGACGTGCCTTCCTTGAGTTTGCCCAGCACACTGAGCGACCATTTCCGCAATTTGCTGATGGTAGCGAAAACTTCCCCACTTTGCAAATCCTCAACATCATTTCCCATTAAAGTGGTCAGGGTCAGCTTGTTTCGGTGGGCAATATTGGTGAATGAAGCCGTAATAAGAAAACCTGCCTCCATGCAGTGCTCCCATGATTCCGACCATTTTTCATCCAGCTCAGCGCAGACCGCGAGGATTTTCTCTTCGGCGGCATCCCACTGTCCGCTCTCTAGCAGACTAATAAACGTTGGCGGGGTGTACAGTACATCCAAGGGACCTTGTGCCGCAGGTGTCTCAACATCGCTGACACGCATAACGAATTCGCGTTCGTCGCCAACGATCTGCCGGAAATAAGCGGAAGCCTGACGGAAGCGATCGTAAAGCTGATCCGGAAAGGTGAACCACTCAGTGATAACGATGGAGAGGGAGCCTTTCAGAAATTGTTTTACTTTGGATTGAAGCTGAATGGACAGCTTCTCCAGAATGGTTTCTTTCCCAATATCGCTTTTCCGTTCTTTCAACTGAAGCAAAAACACCAGATAACCGTGCTCCTCCTTCACGCCCCACACTTCCATAAACTCACCCATAATCTCTTCCGCCATGTTGATGATCGCATATTCGATCAGGGTCTGATCATTGCTGTCATAGTGTCCGAATTCTTCTTCCAAACGAACCAGCATTAATGCGGCATCCCCGGTATGAAAGGGCAGAGCGTAATTAGCGAGCTTCCGATCCCATTCCGCAGCGGCGATTCGTTGTCCCTGCAAAGCCCCTAGGAGCAGTCGTCCCCGCAAATGGGGAAGATTCTCCCGCAGAGTAAACTGCGTTCGTGTCAGTGAACTGACAAGTTCCCATTCGTTGTTCAATTGATCGATGGCTTTCTGAACGGCACCCATTAATTCATCGTCTGTGGGCGGCTTCAACAGATAGTCCACGGCTTCGAACTGGATGGCTTTTTTGGCGTAATCAAATTCGGAATACCCGGATAACAGGATACATTTTATTTTTTTGTCCCGTATGCGGATGCGTTCGATCAGTTCAATTCCTGTCATTTCGGGCATCTGAATGTCCGAGATCACGATATCAATGGGGTGGGTGTCGATCATTTGTAGTGCTTCGTGTGCCGAGTATGCTTTATGCACATGTTCAATCCCCAGCGTGTGCCAGGGCTTGGTCATGGACAGGTTATCGACCCAGTGTGCTTCATCGTCTACGATCATCATGTGCATTATAATGTCTCCCTTGGTGGTTGAACCCAGACAGCTGTACACTTGCCACTCCGATGACAGAATAACCTTCCGATCGCTGTTACCCCCAGATTTTCTGAATCAATTTTATAATGTGAAAATCTGGTGATAAAGGCGAACGCTTTGCTTCTTCAGGTTTTTTCTGCCCTCTGCGTTATCGTGTACGTGATCTTGTTCAAAATTAAATCGTCAATTTATTGTTTGTATCGTATCAATTTGTATCGGTATTATCTTTATCGGAATCTGTATCCTCTTTTGGTATCTCCCAGATGATTTCGGTTCGGAATCCGCCAAGTGGGGATGGGCCGAATAGGAGGTAGGAGTGACTGCCGAACAGGTGCGTGATTCGTTGGTGCGTATTCCAAAGGCCGCAGCCCATTTCTTCTTGTAAAGGTTCCTGCATCTTCAAGTTCAGCGCTTCGTACTGTTCCGGGCTGAGGCCAGGGCCGTCGTCATCGATGTATATTCTGCCAAAACCGTTCAAACGCTCCCCGGTAATTCGGATTTCCCCGGAAGAATAGGACTTCGCCACACCGTGAATCACGGAATTCTCGACCATCGGCTGAAGCATTAATCGCGGTACCGACTGGGCAAGCATATCCTCAGGGATATCGATGTGATACTCAATGCGACCATTGCGCAGCTTCTGGATATCCAGATAGTTAATCAGCAGCTTGATCTCTTCTTGTAGCGACGACGTCTCCCGTTCCATACGGGTGGTGTAGCGATAATACGCACTTAGGTTATGCGCCATGGAGACCACGGCTTGCTCGTCCTTCATCTGGGCCATGTTGATGATATAACCAAGACAATTATATAGGAAATGCGGATTGATCTGCGCCTGTAATTGCTTCAGCGTAGCTTCTCTGGCTCTAATTTTCTCATGGAATACATTCTCGATCAGATCTTGAATCTGATGGGACATATCGTTGAATCGGCGGAACAGGAATGAGAACTCATTCTGGTTTTTGCTATACAGTCGGACAGAATAGTCTCCTTGCTCTACACGACGTAAGCCTTTGATCAGCTTTTTGATCGGATATTGAACATTTCGGTACAGCAGGATTGAAGCAGAGATGCCCACAACCAGCAGCAAAATCATACAGGTGTAGAACAGATTTTGACTCAGCGAGATGGGCTTCAAAATCTGATACAGTGGAATCACGTCAACCAGATGCCAATCCAGATAAGTGGACTTCACAGAGCTAACCAGATAGTTCTTCCCGTTCAGCTTCACGACATCTTGTGTGGTGTCTTCAGGGGAATGCGTATCCAGATACTGAATGAGTTCTGCGGATAATTGCTTGTCCGCGCTGCGATTCAGAATGGGTGAATTTCCTTTGTGATACAAGAAAGGATCGCCTTGTCCGCCCGCTTTATACGTATCCAGCATATTTTGAATGTTCTCGTAGCTGAAGCTGGCTTCAATCACCAGGTTACTTCCCGTGAGCATCCCCGGCTGTGCCAATGAATCCGTATAGAACCAATAGAAGGAGTTCAGTTCGTCCTGTGATGCGGTACCCTGATCCCCATAGGTCCAACGTCCACTCATATTTTTTTTCAAATACTCTTCATCATACCCTGTCGTTTGATTGTAGTTGGCGATGACATCCTTGTTCTGCTGTGAATGCACCGCATATCGGGTGGGCCATATATCCGTAACGCCGGTTTGCAGCGTCATCTTCTCTTGTATCACATAACGGGTCTGCATCCGGTCATACCGATCATCCCACATGTTGAGGCCGTTGAATGCTCTGACATTGGGGTCTCGGGAGAGAATCAGGCTGAAATCCATCATCTGGTTGATGCGGGAGTCGATCTGACTGGACAGAAACGTAAGTTGTTTCGTGTTGGAGATCTGCAGTTCTTTGCTGACGACATCATAGGTGACGTTATTCGAGTAGGTGTACATGATTAGAATGGGGATGAACAAGACCACAATTAACAAGTTTATTTTGGCAAAAAGACTGAATGGGGATCTGGTTTTACCTTGAAAAGGCATTAAGCGCTTCCATATATACATGAAAAGTCTCCTTCTAATTCGTGTGTAAACAACCTCTTCTGATGATACCCTAACAAAACACTATCAAGCCTAACAATGTTATATAGCAGACCTCAGAATGGCTTGATACTATTTATATCAGAGAACCCGATCACACACAAAAACTTTTTTTGGGAACAGGAGAAGCGCTATGGAGGCTAAATTGGAGGGTAAGCGGATCCCGAAGGCAAACGTTGGGAACAAGCTGGATAAAAAGAGAAAAAAACGCTACAAACAGCCATGGATTCTGCACTTCATGGTGTTGCCGGCGGCCATTATGGTCTTTATATTTTCATACATTCCGATGTCCGGGATTTTGATGGCATTTCAAGATTATAAACCTGCACTGGGATTTTTTAATTCCGAATGGGTAGGACTGAAGCACTTCAGGTATATGTGGGAAAATGATTATTTCCTGCAAATTACGTGGAACACGCTATTTTTTGCCTGTACGAAGATCGTCATGAATCTGATCATTCCGTTTATCTTTGCCTTATTGCTCAATGAGGTACGGAAGATGGCGCTGAAAAGAACGATTCAAACGCTCGTGTATCTTCCACACTTTCTGTCCTGGGTTACGTTGTCAGGCATCCTGATCGACATTCTGGCCCAGACGGGTATTGTCAATCAGTTCCTGGTATCCGTATTTGGTATCAAGCCGATCTTCTTCCTGGGGGATGGGAGTTGGTTCCGATTCACGATTATTGCGAGTGATGTCTGGAAAGAGTTTGGTTTCAACACAATCATCTTCCTCGCGGCATTGTCCGGCATTAACCCGGCTCTGTATGAAGCGGCTGAGGTGGACGGTGCAGGACGCTGGAAGCAAACGATGTATATTACCATCCCGGCACTGATTCCCATTGGAATCGTAATCGCAACGCTGGCACTGGGTAATGTGCTTAACGCCAACTTTGACCAGATCTTTAACTTATATAGTCCGTTAATTTATCAACAAGGAGATATTATCGATACGTTTGTGTATAGAGAAGGTCTGCTTAGTGGGCAGTTCAGTTTCGCTACCGCTGTGAATCTGTTCAAATCGGTCATCAGCCTGATCCTGATTGTGATCTCGTACCGACTGGCTTACCGATTCGCCGGATATCGAATTTTCTAGAAAGGATGACAAACGAATGTACCATAAAACGATGCCTTACCGCATATTCAGCATATTCAACAATGTGTTACTGACCATCCTTTCACTGCTCTGCTTGCTGCCTTTGTATCACTTGCTCATGGTATCACTTAGCGCATCTGCACCTGCAAATGCTGGTCTCGTAACGTTCTGGCCGATTGGATTTACACTGGAGGCGTATGCCAAGACATTTGCCAATACCAACTTCCTCTCCTCCTTATGGGTATCTGTGGAGCGGACGGTACTTGGTACTGGACTTGCGTTAATCGTTAATACGATTGCAGCCTATGCGCTTTCCAAAGAGACGCGGGTGTTCCGCGCACGTAACATCTATCTGTGGTATTTTGTCATCACGATGCTGTTCAGCGGTGGCCTCATTCCGGGGTACATCCTGATTCTGAAGCTGGGACTGATGAACACGTTGCTGGCCTTGATCCTGCCAGGATTGGTTGCAGTGTTTAACATCATCTTGCTGCTGAATTTCTTCCGTACCGTTCCGAAGGATCTGGAAGAAGCGGCATTTATCGATGGCGCAGGGCACTTTAAGACGTTTATCAAAATCTATCTGCCTGTCTCGGTACCCGTTATTGCAACGGTTTCGCTCTTCATGATGGTTGGGCATTGGAACGCATACTTTGACGGAATCATCTACATCCGTGATGCGGAAAAACTGCCACTCGCGACATTCATGCAGACGATCATCGTGCAGGCCGATATGTCGAAGCTTGATCCAGAAGCGGTGAAGAACCTGTCCCAACGGACGATTCGGGCTTCGCAGATCTTTATCAGCGCACTGCCGATCCTGCTTGTGTACCCGTTCCTGCAACGTTATTTTGTAACGGGGATTGTGGTTGGAGCTGTTAAGGAGTAGTTGAATGTAGGGAATGAATAGGATTGCAAAATGGAGTCACTGAACTGGGGAAGGCCAGGGAGGTGGCTTCTTTTTGTGTATGGATAAAGAACGTTGCATATATGTAGTGTATTACCTTTATTTGAATAAAATGGTACGATGATAGCTGATTGAAACTTATCTTTATTATTCATATCAGAGGGTGTGTACGAAGTGAAAAAAATGATAATTGTTACTCTTGCTTTGTCGTTAGTAAGCGCTTCTCTTGCTTTTGCAGCGACAAGCGCACCACAGAAGATAAGTATATTTTTGAATGGAAAAGAACTAAAGACCAGGGCAGGGACAGAAGTCAAAATAATTGAAAATCATGCTTATATCCCGGCCAGTGTTCTTCGTGATGCAAGATTTGCGGTAGAGTATAAGAATTCCAAGCTTAATCTAGTGAATAGTTATTCTCATTACACCAAAAATTTAATAGAGATGCATCTTTCCAATCATGAATTCACAAGCAAATTCATCAAGATCGAGCAAGAAGTGGTTGATGTTCTTAGTAAAGTAATATTAGAAGAGCAAGTTGACATCTCCAGATTACAACAGTTAATAAAGGAAGCCGAATTTAAGGGCTGGATCCGTCCAGAGGTGTTTACTCCAGTACAAGATTATAATTCCTTTGATTTTTCTGATGCGGGTTATAGTGTGGAATCATATAAAAAAGCGAGTACTGAGTTAATAGCCTATGTTCATACCGGGGACAAGGAAAGATTAAAGTCTTTCCACGAAGAGAGAAAAAAGGCGCTTGAGTATTACGATTCTTACACATATATGTATGATCGTATTTTTAAATTGAGCTATATTAGTGCAACAAAATAGGAAGAAAATAGTAATGATGATGAGTGCGGGAGGGAATTCAAAATGGAATTTAGAAGAATAACTTGGGATAATTTTATCGAATGTATTGAACTTAAAGTCACTCCAGATCAACAAAGATTCATATCCTCGAACCAACATGCACTTGCTGAAGCGTACGTGGCCTCAGATGAGGGGCAGATTATTATTACTTTTGCAGTCTATAAGGAAGACAATATGATAGGTTTTATTTCGATGTACTATGATGACGGGGATGGCAATTTTGATTATAGCAGTTATGGCATCTTCAAGATGATGATTGACCAGCGATACCAAGGTAAGGGATATGGTAAAGAAATGGTAGTAAAAGCAATTGAGTATGCGAGGACATTTCCACGAGGAAAAGCCAAAGTTGTAGAACTCACCTACAAACCTGAAAATGTCGTTGCGAAGAAAATTTATGATTCTCTTGGTTTTATTCAAACAGGTGAAATGTTGGCATGTGGTGAAGTGCAGGCGGTATTAACTTTGTAATTGTCCGTTACAGCTTCAATCCTGCTCTTTCTTTATGAAATTTACACCTTGATTTGGGCTATTCAAATCACCTATTCCCGAATCGAGCTATTTCAAATTCAGAGAGGATGAATACGAAGATGGATCAAAACTTGATACAAGCAATAGTCAGGGGAGAAACTTCGCTAGGCATTGAATTTGGATCCACACGAATCAAAGCTGTACTTATTGATCACCATTTTAATACCATCTGTTCCAGCAGTTATGAGTGGGAAAATCAATTGATTGGCGGTTACTGGACTTACCCTATGGATGAAATGATTCATGGGTTGCAACAAACCTATCATCAATTAAAGCAAGAGATTGAAACAAATTATGGTGTAACGATACAAAAAATTGGCTCAATCGGATGTTCTGCTATGATGCAGGGTTACATTGCACTTGATCAAACAGGGGAGTTATTGGTTCCGTTTCGTACATGGCGCAATGCCACAACGGGTAAGGCTGCATCAGAGCTAACCGAGAAATTCCAGTTTAAAATTCCAGAGCGCTGGAGCATCGCACATTTGTATCAAGCGATTTTGAACGGAGAAGAGCATGTCGCTAACATCAATTATATTACGACACTATCGGGTTACATACATCGGCTGTTGACTGGCAGTAAAGCTATTGGTATAGGGGATGCCTCAGGTATGTTCCCAATTGATGAATCCACACTGGGATATCATGAAGATATGTTGAAGAAGTTTGACGATATAATTGCCGACAAAGGCTACCCGTGGAATCTTAAAGATATTTTACCTAAAGTGTACACTGCCGGTGAACATGCCGGATATCTTAGTGAAGCTGGTGCACGATTGTTAGATCCATCAGGTAACTTGGAATCCAATATACCACTGTGCCCTCCGGAAGGGGATGCTGGAACAGGGATGGTCGCTACGAATAGTGTCCAAAAACGTACGGGTAACATCTCCGTAGGTACATCGATTTTTGCCATGATTGTATTAGATAAAAACCTATCTACGGTATACCCTGAGATTGACATCGTGACTACACCTGATGGCAATCCTGTGGCTATGGTTCTTGCGAATAACTGCTCCAGCGATATTAATGCCTGGGTCGACTTGTTCCGTGAGTTTTATGAGGCTATGGGACAGAAGCCCGATATGAACCAGTTATTCAGTGTGCTGTTCAATGAAGCACTAAAAGCTGACGCTGATGGCGGTGGCTTACTGAGCTATGGCTACTATTCAGGCGAGAACATTACAGGAATTGCAAAAGGTCGTCCGTTGTTCGTACGTTCTCCAGAGAGCCGCTTCAATCTGGCAAACTTTATGAGAGTCCATCTATTTGCTGCGTTTGCTGCACTAAGACTCGGGCTGGATATTCTCACACAGAAGGAGCACGTAACGATTGAGCATATTTGGGCGCATGGCGGATTGTTCAAAACCCCACTAGTCGCTCAAAAAATGTGCGCATCCGCACTGAATATTCCCGTTTCGGTCATGTCTACCGCTGGTGAAGGTGGCGCATGGGGAATGGCTATTTTGGCTTCCTACATGGTTAATAAGCAGCAGCACGAGGGTTTGGCGGAGTACCTTACTACCAAGGTGTTTATTGATGCAGAAGGACAAGAGGTTTCACCGAATAGCGCGGACGTGAATGGATTTGCTTTGTTCATGGAGCGTTACACGGAAGGACTGGCCATTGAGCAGTCAGCAGTAGATCATTTCGTGGAGAATGGAAGAAAGCCTGAGAGGTAATCATATTTCTTGAACAGAGGAAATTGGAACGAAGCCCGTTGCCTACACTATGATGCCCTGTTATAATTTCGATATATCTATCGTATTGGGGGTTATGACGTGGCAATATGGATAATGCCGGATTGCTCGTTCGCTAGAAAGCCTTACGCAAAGCCTGAATAGGGGCGGACTTTGTGTAGGGCGCGACAAAATTGAGTTTGTTGCCCTAGAATCAACATTAACATAACGTTTCATCCCGCAGGCTTTGCACCTTATTTGTTCTTCCAATAAAAATAAGGGGCTGAACGCCATGCAAACACCATTTATTCAGAATCATCAATTTAATTATATTCAAAAACAAGCTGATTTCCTGCTCAAAACGCTACGCTCGGTTGTAGATCCCAAAGTATTGGAAACCGTCCGTTATACGGTCGGCACAAATGCGGTGAGCATCTTCGATGAACTCACTTCGGAGCAGAAGCAACTGCTGGAGCAGTTATCCACGTATGAGACGACACATGAATTGCAGACGTATCTGAACCAGCTCGAATCATATCTGATTCCATATCCGCAAGTATCAGCAAAGCAGATTCAGAAGCTGTTTCCAAAGGCCAAGAAGCTCAAAGTGCCCGATCTCGAATCCATCGATTACGCACACACAACCTATCTGAGATGGACTGACATTGCGACGAGCCGTTTGTTCATCGTGTACCCGTACGAAGGCAGATTCCTCGGTATTGAGGGACGGATTACACCCACGAACAAAAAAGGGTACTGCATGTTCTGTCATCGTCATCAGGAGCTCGGATTCTTCAACGTGAAGACCAAGGCTTATTCGCCAGACAACTTTTCTTCCATTGCCCAGTACGTATGCATGGATAACACAGCTTGCAACCATAGTATTACCGATATCACTATGTTGGAGAAGTTTCTTCTCTCGACAGTAAAATAATGCAAGACACACAGGCAGGGTCGCTCTTCGGAGCGACCTTTTTGCCGTGTTCAAGCGTAATGATTCGCAATTGAACGTACCACTAAACTTCAGAATTCATATTAGGGTCATACCTTTTTTCTCATACGATCATGGAGTCGGAATATCGTTGACATAGTTCAGTCCCAAGTGATGTGCATGGTTCAGCAGTGCCTCATAATGCTCAGGCTTGGATTCCAACGTTTCATATAAAAACTCAACCCTCGATTGGGACACGCCGCAATAATCGGCAATCCCCACATTGAGCAGGTTGGCGATCGATTGACCATAGTTGCGCTTATGCATCTGTTCTTCCGTCACACCGGAAAGAGCAATCCATAATATCTGCTGATGAGAGAGTTTGTTCGCGCCATAGGCAAATCCGTTGTTCATGACACGATCCACATAACCTTTCAACATGGCTGGCAGATGCCACCACCAGAGAGGAAACACAAAAGCCACAGCATCGTGTTTCTTCAACCGCTCCATCTCCGTTTCAACCTCAGGCGAGAATACCTGATTTTCTTGGGTATAGTCTGGTTCATCCATCTCTCGGAGAGTTGGGTCGAAGCCAATCCCATGTAAATCCAATATCTCATAACCGTGACCAGCATCGGTAAGACCCTGTGCAAAACGTTGAGCTACCTGAAAGGTCAAGGAGTCTTTTCTTGGGTGGGATACTACAACGAGTACGTTCATCTTATCTTTCACTACCTTTCTGGAATGCAGTCTTGTAGCCATAAATCAGTGGCTGATGCTATTATAAACAGGTATGAAAACATCTGGAAGTACGCACTTTGATGTTCTATAGGAAGAATGAAGTGCTATAGGAACATTAAAGTACCCTAAATGGATGCCACGAAATAGGCTCAAATAATAGAAAAAAGAGCAGCAAAAATTTTATATTTTACTTGGGATACAGTCTAATTATGGAGGGGTTCAAAAATGACAGAACATGGAGAAACGAGTGCTCCAAAAAAATATAAAGTAGGCGTGGAAGCGGCCTTGGAAGTAATGGGTGGGAAGTGGAAACCTTTGATTATTTATCATTTGATGACAGGACGGAAACGCACGTCGGAGCTTCGGCGGTTAATACCGGACATTACGCAGAAGATGCTGACAACGCAGCTCAGAGGACTTGAAAAGGATGAGATCATACAGCGCAAGGTATATTCGGAGGTGCCTCCCAAAGTGGAATATGAGTTGACGGACTACGGATGGGGACTCAAGCCCGCGCTGGACCATTTATGTTATTGGGGAGAAGAGCATCTGGACAAAATCCACGGGGATAAGTTTAAAGTATTGGAGGATTTCGATTCTCAGGAAAGTTGAAGAGAGGGGCACGAGAAGGTGGATGGTGCAGAGCATGTGAAACAGGCAGTTCCCATTCGTTGTGAAGGCGTGGCTGTAGTTCTGTTGAAGAAAAGCCTCGATCAATACCATGTACTGATGCTGAAACGGGCTGGTCGTATGTTGCATAACGAGTGGTGTTATGTTGGCGGCGGGATAGAAAAGGGCGAGAAGGCATGGGAAGCTGCACTTAGAGAAGTTCACGAGGAGACAGGTATTACGGAAGTCCGGTTGTATTCTGCCAATCAATTCGAACAATATTATTCACCCATGGGGGAGTATATCTATACCGCTCCCGTATTCGTAGGATATGTGGATGAAAGCCAGGTTGTCCGGTTAAATCATGAACATACCGAGTACCAATGGATCACGTTTGACGAAGCCAAAGAAAATGCGGCATTGCCCGGAATTGATGATATTTTGGATTTTGTTGAAAAGCATTTTGTCAGAAATGCCCCTTCCGAGTGGCTTCGGATTAATGGTTAGAATAATTAGGAGGTGGAACTCATCACATACAAGACGATTTATCCAAGAGCATGGTTGAGCCTATTATGTATGTTGGTCATTGAAGCTATGTTTTTCAGAAATATTATTTATGATGAAAATGGTATTATGAAGTACTTCCTGATCGTTATATTGACCTTTATTCTCGGTTATATCGTTTTTCTGCTCTGGCGTTTGTTTTTCACTAAACCCAGTATTACGCTGGAAAGCGATCATGTGATTTCTATGAGAAATCAGAGATATGATGCATCTCAGATTGAGTGTATTTATATGAATTACAGACGGATTGGCATCAAACTCTATGGTAAACGGTTAGTGCCGATGGATCTATGTTTTTATTTTCAACGAGGTCAGGAGTCCGCAGGAGTAGAATCAGTGTATGAATGGGCGGCGCGAAATGACAAAGAGATTAAACATAAATTGTTTCAAACCATGGGATAGAACAGTACATTTGTGAATATAAGGAATCGTTAGGGCTGAAGATTTTGGAGGAGTAGCGATGCAAACAATAGAGCAGTTTCTAACGAGCGGTGAGCACTTATGTGATGATCCAGATGGGGAATTCCCGGAAACAGAGGAGTCTGATGCAGGAGTTCGTATCGTCACTAATTAAAGCGTTCTACGCTTCAATAGCAAAGTAGATTTAGATTCCTAAAAATTAGCAGGAGAGATGCATATGAGATATCGAACGAAAGAATGGTATGAGCTGTGTCAGCGGACAGGGCTTAATTTTGGGATGAGGGTACATAGAGGAACTTACGAATTGGACGAAGCACTTTTCCTGCGACGTTATAAAAGAAAAGAAAAAGAGTATGTAGAGTTTCAGCGTGAAATGTACAATATAGATCCTCGTTTTTTGCTGAAGCAAAATGGCCATGTTTTTGTACCTGCCGAAAAGTTTCTTAGTGGGAATGAGATATCGGAAGACGATAAAAGAGTATACCAGATGCCTGCTGAAGAAAGAGAGCGGATCGAGAAATTAATCGCGGATTATGATGTGAGGCCTCCTTTTGACGAGCTACAGCATAGAATTGCATTTAAAGAGATGCAGGAATGGGATTACAAACACCAGAAAGAACGATTACCAAAGGAAATATATGAGCAAATTGCGGATATCCGTGTATTTACGTTGGGTTATTGCACGAGAGAAGTTATGCTCCAGCTGAAGAAACAGAGTGCAGAAAATAGGAGAGAGATGGAGCGTGTATCGAATGAATACAGGGAAGCCATTCTAGCGCAGGATATTCCCGATGAAATCCGTAGTCGGGTTCAATTTCATGATTGTACAGTGATGGAACTACTGACAGGGGATGAAGTGGTCATTCGTTTTGACACCCGTGGGGGCTTCACCAATATAAATAAACTCACGCTCGTTGCGCCGGAAATCCTTAAGCAAGATGGTGAGATTGTAGGCAGTTACTGGCTGTATCAAGAGCTGTATCGGATCGATAACGGATATGAGCTTCATGTTCTATTTGATGGAGAGAATATGCCTGAGTTGATTGTTCGCTGTGCTGATATTCTCGTAGAGGAAGAATGAGAGAGACCAAGAGAGACCAAGAGGATGATTACGGAGGAAATATAGTGAAAATTAGCACGATAGAAACCAAGTTAGCTTCAAGATACGACGAGTTCGATCCTGAACAGGATGGGAATAAAAATACAAGATTTGCTGACATCATTATTGATGGTACATCGCTCTATCAAAGTTTGAAAAAACATGAATTGATACCTTGTCTGGGATGGGGGAGCGATGAATATCAAAGGCTTCTTATTGATTATTTTTTACTTAAGAAATCACATGAATCCATGTATTATAGATATCCCATTTTAGTGTGTCCTTGGTGTGGGGATGAAGAGTGTGGATTTATTTCTGTAAAGATTGATAGGGAAGATGATGTTGTGATCTGGAGAGATTTCATATTGAACGACAAGAACCTACAGGTAGGCCCGTTTTATTTTGGTTGGGAAAATTACAAACAGGCCATCGAAAATACTTTTGGTACGGCAGGAATTCAGTAAGGAAAAAAAGGGGGATGGAGAAAATAGAGATGGAATGGACCACCAGTACGTTTGGTTATTTATCTACTCCCGTATTTGTCGTGGGTATTGCATGTTACTTCTTTCCTGATTTTCTATACAAAATATTTGTCTTGATGAGATATCGAAAAATTAAACCGAATTACGAGTTTGAAGATAACCCACCTAATAGTGATATCCCTAAACATATCGAAATAATATTAAAAGTACTAGGCACCATAATGGTTATATTAGGGATGATATGGTTTTGGTTTTCAGAAGAGTTTTATAACATATTATTTTGACAGCAAGGAGTTGAACACCATTTTGGAGTTTTATGGAGCTTTAGTAGTATCACTTATATGTTTAATTGTCGTTCTTATCTTTGCAGCAATTGTACGTTATGCGATAGATTCATCCAAAACATCGAAAAAGCTGGATGTATTAATCAAAGAAGTACACTATCTGAAAACTGAAATTAAAAAATTGCAACACCATAAGCAGCAAGATGGTAGCAAGCATATTATTGACGAAAAAGTATAGATGAACATCTTGAAATTTTTCTGAGAAGGGAACGGACCTTGATGAACCCACAGGTGAACGTACAAGCTGTTTTTATAGACAGAGATGGAACAATTGGTGGTACAGGTCATTTTATTCATCCGAGAGATTTCAGATTATACCCCAATGCTCAAGAAGCAATTATGCATTTAAAGCGAGAAGGAATTATGGTACTGGCTTTTACGAATCAATATCGAATCTCACGTGGAGAAGCAAGTGTTGAGGATTTTGAAGAGCAATTTCGTGAGTATGGATTCGATCACTCCTATATATGTCCGCATGAGCAAGAATGCAGTTGCAGAAAGCCTAAACCCGGAATGTTATTACAGGCATCAGAGGAACACGGTCTGGATTTATCCAAATGCATAGTAATTGGAGATGTAGGAGATACAGACATGCTTGCTGCCCATGCCGTAGGAGCGACCAAGATCATGGTGCGAACAGGCTGGGGGGAATCTTCATTAACCAAATTCAGAGACAAATGGATGGAGACCGAACCTGATTATATCGCAGAAGATATTTGGGATGCCGTACAATGGATCATTCATGGAAGAGAATTCAGTAATTAAAAGACAGGAGGTAACTGTGTATGGGCATGTCAGACTATTACAAGAACCTGAGGGAAAAGATCGGCAACGAGCTTGTTTTTATGCCGGGTGTAGCTGGGATTATCCGAAATGAACAAGGGGAGATTCTGTTCGGTCGTAAACATAACGATTCAACCTGGGGGCTGATTGCTGGAGCAATTGAGCTTGGTGAAATACCGGCGCAAGCGATGGTAAGAGAGGCACTGGAAGAGACAGGTCTAGTTGTTGAACCCGAGAAGATTATCGGGGTATACGGGGGTGAAGCAAGACGGTTTACATACAGTAATGGTCATCAGGTTGAATATTTGACTATCGTATTTGAATGCAGGATCAAATACGGGCAACTCACGCCCGATAATGAAGAGATGAAGGATTTGCAGTTTTTCCCCGAGGATCAGCTTCCACCCATGGCAAACCAGTATCCAGATTATATGTTTAGCTCCAACCAAGAGGAACGGGCGCATTTTGAAAGATAATCCAACCGACTGTGCGATTAAAATCTAAACTCACTCACCTTATCTTCGACAAATGAATTCAGATCCTAGTTATTATGAGGAGAACCATATGTTAATTAATCCAACGATTAATGAGATCAATGACTTATTCAAGATGCATCATATCAACGAAGAAATATCTAAAATTCAAAGTTTGTCAGGTACCACAGCTGGACGTGTTTATCGGTTGAGTACAAGTCTGAATAAGCACTATATTTTGAAATCGGATGAACCCGAACAGATTCACATCGCCCAGCAGTTTTTGGATACGTATAAGAATTCTTCGTTATTGCCTGAAGTTTTGTTGACTGATCCGGATAACACTTATTTTATCTATACGTATATGGAAGGCACGACCCATTTCAATCGGGGACAGAAAAGAGACTGGTTAACTCGTCTGGTGAACGAGCTGTTCAATACATATGTGCGTTCTACAGATACGAAATCATGGGGCAGAATAGAGTTCCCACTGAGGACATGGAAAGAATTCAATCAGATTAGTATACAAGAAGCAAAGATGAATATCGGAAGTATTTTAACAACAGATGATTATAATTTGGTTCAATCCAAAGTGGATCGTCTTTTTCGTGAAGAAGAAGAGAAGTTTCTTTTACATGGCGATACGGGGGTTCATAACTTTGTATTTGCTCAAAATGAACTCATTGGCGTTATTGACCCATCTCCAATGGTTGGACCTATCCTCTATGATTTCTTGTATGCTTTTAGCTCTTCGCCGGATGATATCAACACCGAAACATTATTTGCTACGTTCGAACTTTTAGAGCAAGTAGATATGGATAAATCCAGATTGATAGAGGAAGCTCTGGTCCATCTATATTGCCGAATTGGGCTGAGTAACAAGCATCATCCGGATGATCTGCCTGAATACTTGAAGGCATGGCAGGAATGGAAGCGATTATGTCAGGAACTTTGAACTAACAAAGTTTTCACACTATCGTGAATGCTCCAGTTCAGACTAAACAAGATAGGAGAGGTATCACAAGTTGGATAACAAAAATAGTTTGCATAGTCCGAATGGATGGACCTCCGATATGCTTCATGGCGACTTACTTGCCAGTAAAGAACTTATCTATGACAAGTGTGGTTTTGTATGCTCACAACCACATGAAGAAGCACAAAATGCTGAATATGGGGCATATGTGTTTACCTTAAATTCTCTCTCCATTCGATTCCGCGTCGCCAAAACGACGCCAACCAAGATCGGACAATTTGTTACCCTATGGCAGCGGAGTGAGGATGGAACGACACAGCCATATGATGTATCAGATCCAGCAGATATGTATGTCATTAGTACGCGCACAGGCAGCCACTTTGGTCAATTTGTGTTTCCAAAGCATGTATTGTTACAGCGAGATATCGTATCGGATCAAGGCAAAGGTGGCAAACGGGCCATACGTGTATATCCGCCTTGGGATAAGCAAACAAGTAAGCAGGCTGTAAAAACGCAGCAATGGCAGCTGGAATACTTCTTGAAAGTATCTTTTACCGAACCGTTGAACTGTGATCAAGCTCGGGTACTTTATGATAAACCATTATAATCACCTATGATTTAGGAGTGTGGTCATGATCGTATTAACGTCAGCAATAGCATTTACCTTCCTGATCCTAATCGTGATTCTCTTTCAAGTTGCTTTAGCGGTAGGTGTTCCGTGGGGCGAGTATGCTATGGGTGGGAAGTTTCCCGGGAAATACCCCATCTCCATGCGTTTTGCCTGCATAGTTCAGATTGCGATTTTGGCATTCATGGGTATCATTGTTCTGAGTAAAGCAGGATTGCTTTGGACTCAGTGGTCTGTTTTTGCAGAGACAGCGATCTGGTTTATCGTCGCGTATTTAGTACTTGGGACGATTTTGAATCTGATTACGAGAAGTGTATGGGAACGAAGAATCTGGGCGCCCGTAACGTTGTTGATGCTGATAAGTAGTATAATAGTGGCTATGTCATAACATAGGTTGAAATATCAATTACAGATTGAAAGAGGTGATTCCATTGGTAAATCCATAAACGGAGAAAAATCCATGTATTAGCTTGAATAAGCATGCGGTTTTTCTCTGCCTATGATATGAAAATACTCATATAGAGGAGATAAATTGACATGTTAAACCAATTAAGCGATTCCATTTATTATATGTCCAACGATAATGATAGAGAAAGACCGGTACTAGGCTTGGTGTGTGGGGAAAAACATAGTCTGGTGATCGATGGTGGAAATTCGGTTCAACATGCCAGAGACTTTATCGAGGAAATTCGATGCTTAGATGTGCCGCCCATTAAGTATGTGGTTATTACGCATGCGCATTGGGATCATTTTTTGGGAATGAATGAATTCGGTGCGACGATCATCGTTAATCGGTTGACAGAACAGCGGTTGAACGAATGGAGATCTTATTCCTTCGATGATCAGTCACTTCGTGAGTATGTAGATGCCGATATAATCGGCGCGCATTGCATGGAAATTATACAGACGGAAATTCCGATGAGAGAATCATTCCTACTAGATAAGCCGGGTATTGTCTTTAAAGATTCCCTCCGGATTGATCTGGGGAACAAGCTCTGTATGCTGGAGAGGATTCAGAGTACGCACACGGATGATTCAACAATTGTTTATATTCCTGATGAGAAGACTATTTTTCTCGGAGATAGTCCTTATGGAACAACAACGAATAAAATGTTTCATTTTAAGCAATCCTTGCTAAACTCCATGATACAAGATATCCAGATGTATGATGCAGAGCATTTCTTGTTGGGTCATGAATCCATTTGTGATCGGGAAGAGATGGATGTGTTCTGGAGAGAGCTTACTGTGAGTAGCAGAGCGGTGACATCCACATCGTTAGATGAGGCGATAGCATCTTTTGAAAAGGAACAACTGCGGACCCCTAATGGGAATGAACTCTTCTTCTTGAAAGCATTTGTTAATGATCAACTGTTACAGGCACAGAAGAAATAGATGGGCAGTTCGAAAGTAACTAAATACTGTGACTTTCAGATTGGTTTGCGGTTATAAGGTCAAAGTTTCTTAAAGAGAATTTGAGTTTGAATCGAAGAGCCCTGGCATATGTGCTAGGGTTCTATTATCCGAAAGGAGAGGTAGTATTGCGAAGCTTCAGATTCACACCGTTTTTAAGTTTTATAGGTTTTGGTTTAGTTGTTTTGACTTTGAGTGTGAATGTAAGTTTCAAATTAGGAATTGAGAAAGGTTTAGATGAAGGTTCCCTTATGCTGTTGTCAGTTGCTAATGCAGTGTTACTGGTATATCCATTGGCATGGGGAATATTTGCTATACTTGAGTTCTACATGTTCTGGAAAGAAAAACAAAATATGAAGTCCAAGCTGGAACACGGAAAAATGAACAAAGAAGACTACTTGGATCAGATCAAGAAAGTTAAGACCAGTTTGGGAATCAACATCAGTTATATTGTCATCCTGTTGTTTCAGCTTGGATACGTTATTATAAACTGGGACGAGGTTAATGTTTAGTCTTCTGACCGACCTTTCCTGAAGTTTGAATAGAACATACATAACATTTAGGAGGAATATTCATTGAAAGCATTATCAATCGTTAGCCTTATTGGGTTCTTACTCAATTTTTTATTAATCGTAGTTTTTATAGATGGTTCGCAAGAAAGTGCGGAGGTAGCGGCAGGTTTGGGGATTTTGGGTGTCCTGTATGGTCTGCTTTTCTCAATTCTAACCTTGATCATATCAAGCAAGAGAAAAAAGACCCCTGTGAATGTTCATGAACAACTGCTTCAGTTGGGTGAATTAAAAGAGAAAAATATCATATCAGAATATGAATTCGATCAGAAGAAAGAGAAGTTACTCGCCAGGTACAAGTAGTTCAGAGCCTGCTGAGATAAAGTAAAGGCTATTCCATTTTCTATTCATGCAAAAAGCTGAACTTCTGCAAACAAAAAGACAGGGCATTCCCTTTAACGGGAAACTGCCCTGTTTTTGTTTACAGCTATAATGTTATACCATCTCAATGGTGATGATGCGCATGGGCATCTGGTGCGTCGCCTTTGACAGTACATAGTACCGAGGTGTCATGCAGATGTTTTTCGGACTCCACTTGGAGCGTCACATGTTTGATTTCTTTATGTTCCAGCATATGTTCAATCTTCTGAACCAGGATCTCGGATGCATAAACATCCATCGTTCCATCCACCACGATATGAGCGGTCAGCGCGTTCAAGTTACTGGTAATGGACCAGACATGCACATCATGTACACCTTTGACACCATCGACTTGTTTGATGGTTTGCACCAGTTCATTCACATCCACATTGGCTGGAGTGCCTTCCATCAAGATATGCAGGGATGATTTGGTGACATAGAACCCACTACGCAATACCAGTGCCGCGACAATTACACTCGCAAGTGGATCGGCCCAACCCCAGCCAAGGAACATCATGAGCAGGGCTGCCGCGATGGCCCCAACCGATCCCAGCATGTCACTGATGACATGGAGATAAGCCCCGCGCATATTCAGGTTATTCTCTGTATCGCTACCACGCATCATGATCCAGGCCACCAGAATATTGATGAGCAATCCAATGACGCTGATGATTAACATGCCTACGGTTGCGACTTCTGGCGGGTTGATAAAACGCCCAATCGCTTCGTAGAAAATGTAGAGTGCAATGGCGATTAACGTAATTCCGTTTAACGTAGCGGCCAAAATTTCAAATCTTCTGTATCCGTACGTTTTGCCAGTATTCACCGCTTTTTCACCAAAGGTGAACGCCAGCAAAGCGATCCCGAGCGCAATGGAATCGGACAACATATGACCTGCATCCGAGATGAGCGCTAGACTGTTGGTGATGAATCCACCAATGGCTTCAACGATCATATAGATGGTAATAATAATGAAGGAAAACAACAGGACTTTCTTGTTATTGGTAGTATGAGCGTGGTTGTGTCCATGATCGTGCCCATGGTTCTGATCGTGATGATGTCCGGACATATAAATCCTCTCCTTTGGAGCCTTGCTCCGTTATGTAATATGGTTTCTAGTGTGGATATAATTGATCCTTAGCGATGGTTAACCACTAACAAATGAATATATGAGCGTTCGTTCATATGTTATGGATTTATTATAGTTCTGCCTCTTAGTAGTGTCAACCAGATTTAAGAAAATATAAACATGTCCAAGGTGTCTCCATGCATGTGCTGGCGAATAAGATTGCTTTTATGCTACCATCTGTGCAGGATCAAAGTGAGATGTACTCGTTACATAGAAGGGCGGACAACCTTATGAAACATCTGCTGCTGGCAGACGATGATGCCAATATTCGAGCACTCCTGCGGCATGTCATGACCAAGGAAGGATACCGGGTCCATGAAGCGCAGGATGGATTGGCAGCGGTCAAACTGATGCAAGAAACGCCGATCGATCTGGCGATCCTCGATGTGATGATGCCCGGCATGGACGGACTGGAGTTATGTGATTTCATTCGGCAGCATTACGACATTCCAATCATGTTGCTGACGGCTCGAGATCAGCTATCCGATAAGAGAGACGGTTATCTGAAAGGAACAGATGAATATGTGACCAAGCCGTTTGAACCGGAAGAACTGGTCTATCGGGTAAAGGCATTGTTTCGTCGGTACCATCGCACATCCAGCGATATTATCCGTATGAACCGGATCGTCATTGACCGAAACAATGTGGAGGTTACCGATGGGCAATCCATTCTCTTTTTGCCAATGAAAGAATTTGAATTACTCTCACAGCTTGCCCAGTTTCCGGGCCGTTTGTTCTCACGGGATGAGCTCATTCGGCTCGTCTGGGGAGCAGAATACGAAGGAGATGATCGTACCGTTGATGTGCACATCAAGCGGCTGCGTGATCGATTTGCCGATTATACGGAAGATTTTGTCATTCAGACTGTGCGGGGTATTGGTTACAAGATGGAGGTGAAAGCACCTTGAGGACCTTGTACGTCCGGGTATTCCTCATTACAATTGCCGTGATTATGGTCAGCGGCATGCTTGGTTTTCTTTTGTCCAACATCTACTATCATACAAAGCTCAAGGATTTTAATGATGAGAAGCTGGTGGGCATCGCGACGCATATGAAGCAATTTGTGGAGCAGCAACCCGGCACGATGGAGCAGTATTTGAACAATGCCGCCGCACTCGGGTACGAAATCTATGTGACGGATGGAAAAGGCAACGACCAATTCTACGGCCGTGAATTCCGTGAAAAAGATCTGGACAAGCAAGCTGTAGAACTGGTGCTAAGTGGTGAGGTATACCATGGCGTCGCCCAGTTTCCAAGCAAACCGTTCATTACCGGTTTTTTCGATAATCAATTAAGCAATACCGTGGGTGTTCATCTACAGCTGGACAATGCGAATTATGCTCTCTTTATGCGTCCGGATGTAATTCTGCAATTCGGTGAGCTGCGGATCTTTTTTGCGCTGATTGGAGCATTGACGATAGGTATTAGTATCCTGATCTTTCTGATCAGTACCCGCTATCTGGTCAATCCGATTGAACGTCTGTCCGAGGCAACCAAACGCATTGCGCAAGGAAAATATAATCTGAGATTACCTACCGCACGGCGTGACGAGATTGGACAGCTGGCCCAGCATTTCATGACCATGAGTCGTGAATTGGAAAGGGTAGATCAGGCGCGACAGCAGTTTGTATCCAACGTATCGCATGAGATTCAATCACCGCTGACCTCAATTCAGGGGTTTGCACAATTGGTGGCGGATCGGGATCTGCCTGAACAGGAACGAGAGCACTATGCATCGATCATTGAGGAGGAGAGCCGTCATCTCTCTTTGCTCAGCAAACAACTGCTTCTCCTGTCTTCTCTTGAACAAGGCAATGAAGATCTGTCCAAAGTAAAGTTCTCTTTGCGAGATCAATTCCGACAAGCGGTTCAGGTGCTGCAATGGCAACTTGAGGAAAAAGAACTGCTGCTTCGGATTTCGGTGCCCGAATCCATCCAGCTGGTCGGCAATGAAGTGCTGCTCATGCAGGTGTGGATGAATCTGCTGGGAAATGCAGTGAATCATCTGCCACAGGGAAGAAGCATTGAGATTCATGCCGAGCAGATGGATAACCAGTGTGTGATTCAGATTAGGGATACAGGAGACGGGATTGCTGCGGAGCATCTGCCTTTCCTGTTCGATCGATTCTATCGGGTTGATCGTGCGCGGGAACGTTCTTCTGGACGAACCGGGCTTGGACTTGCCATTGTGCAGAAAATTATCCGAATTCATGACGGTACAATTGAGGTTTCCAGTTCGCCTGAGGGCACAGTCTTCACCGTGACACTTCCGCAGATGTAATCTGTTATTCATTTGCCGTTCATTTTCGCCTCCTATACTTGGGTTATCAAGAGGGAGGTCACAGAACATGTACTTGGCTATTCGGGAAATGAGGTATGCCAAAGGGCGGTATGCCTTAATCGCTACAATCATGGTACTGGTTTCATTTCTGGTACTGTTTGTTACAGGTCTTGCACAGGGGCTGGCGTATGATAACGCAGCTTCGGTCAAAAATATGGCAGCAACCTACTTTGTGCTGGAGCAGGATTCGAATCATCGGTTCACCCGGTCACAAGTGGATCAGGATCAACTTAATCAAGCTCGCTCCGTGGTGGGGCAAGAGAACGCTGAGCCACTCGGTGTGAAAATGACAACCGTCAGTCCAACCGGCGACACAAAAAAGATCGATGTCACGCTGTTCATGGTTAATCCGGAGGGCTGGCTTGCTCCAACGGTGACTGAAGGGTCTCCGATTACGGATCAGACAAAAGGGCAGGTTGTGGTGGACCAAAAGTTGTCTGAATCTGGTGTCACAATTGGCACCGTCTTGGTCGATCAAGCTTCGGGAACGGAGTGGACCGTTGGTGGATTTGTACAAAATGAGTCCTTCAGTCACTCCCCAGTGGTGTTCCTGAATGAACAGGAATGGCTTACGCTTCAAGGAGGTTCACGAACTTCGCAAGGTTCAGCAGACACCAATGCCAATGCTCCGATATACAATGCTATTGCGATTAAGGATGGGGGCGATCAGGTAGACCGCCTGAGTGTTGCATTGTCTAATACGGAAATCATAACGAAGTCGGATGCCGTATCGGCCATTCCTGGATATAAGGAAGAGCAGGGATCGTTGCTCATGATGATCGCTTTTCTATATGTCATCTCGGCGTTTGTGCTTGCGGTATTCTTCTATGTCATCACGATTCAGAAAACGAGTCAGTTCGGTATATTAAAAGCCATCGGAACGCGGAATGCTTATCTGGCGGGTAGCGTTTCGTTACAAGTTCTGGTCTTGTCAGTTGGTAGTCTGGTCATTAGCGTACTATTGGTTCGACTGTTCGAGTCCATCTTGCCAGCATCAATGCCATTTCAATTAAGTTTTTCCACCCTTGCACTGACCTGCGTATTATTCATACTCATGTCTGTGGCGGGTTCATTGTTCTCGGTGTGGAAGGTTACCAAAATTGATGCACTTGATGCGATTGGGAGGACTGCAGCATGAGAAATCGATTGGTATTACAGGGAATTACACAGACCTTTGAAGATGGTGGCAGTAAACGGACGATTCTGGACAAGTTGGACCTTGAGGTTGCTGAAGGGGAACTTGTCGCTGTGATGGGGCCTTCCGGCTCGGGCAAAAGTACATTCCTGTCTATTGCAGGCGCACTTCTCGAACCGACGGAAGGACAGGTTCTGTTGGACGGAGCAAGTGTTATGGGTAAAAGCAAACAGGATATATCCGATGTACGGCTTCAGCAGCTTGGTTTTATATTTCAAAGTGCCAACCTCATTCCTTATCTGAAAGTAGAAGAACAACTCATGGTCGTTGCAAAGCTCGCCGGATCGGATAAAAACAAGGCGGAGAAACGAGTGGATGAGTTGTTGGATACGGTAGGGTTAACCCATCGGCGGAAGGCGTATGCGGAGAAGCTGTCTGGCGGGGAACGTCAGCGGGTCGCCATTGCACGGGCCTTGATGAATGATCCGGCTGTTCTGCTCGCGGATGAACCAACAGCCAGTCTGGATGCGGAACGTGGACTGGATATTGTCGGCATGATTGCACGGCTCGTAAAGGAGCAGAGCAAGAGTGCAGTGATGGTTACGCATGATGAGCGGATTTTGCCGCTCTGTAGCCGGGTTCTTTTTTTGGAAAATGGAAAGCTGGTGCAGCATTAGAAGGAGAATGGTCTGAGAGTCTGGAGAGAACACTGATTCAAGGCTTAAGGGCAGAGAGCGTAAGAAGAGGGTCACGTATTCCCCGGTGGGAAGGTGGCCTTCTTTCTGTGTTTTCGACTATAATTGGAAGAATAGTGGAATTAGATAGAGAGGATCGGGTGCGGATGAGTAGCTTGAGTGCGGAACTATTTCCGGCGCTGAGTACGTCAATTCATTGGGGAATTATTGAGGCGGAGTTCAGATTGAACGACATCGTGGATGAAAAGCTGGTGAGTAATATTAGCATCATTCCATTTGTCGGGGATCAATGTGTCGTCTTTCAACTGGATAATGGAGATTGGGAGCTGCCTGGAGGGACGCTTGAAGCAGGTGAGCAGTATATGGATGGACTGAAGCGCGAACTGATGGAGGAACTTGGGGCAGACATACGGTCCTATCAGATCTTTGGTCAATTCTATTGCACATCCAGTGCGTTGGAACCGTATCGACCGTATATCCCGCATCCCCATTTCGTACGAATCATCGGTTATGGAGATGTTGAACTTGTCGGTGATCCGCTGAATCCGGAAGATGGCGAGCAGGTGGTTGCAGTTGAAGTGGTAGAGATCGCCGAAGCGATCCGAAGATTTCAGGAACAGAACAGGCAGGACATTGCAGAAATGTACAAACTGGCTCATATGCTACGAGAAGAAGCTAAATAGTATTTTTATAAATTAGAACAAGCATGATTTTGAACAAAAAAAGGTAACAACGTATTAAATAAACTTTGCCTTGGGAGTGATATCTAATGCAGGAACTTTTTAAGAAGATCATCAATACAGAGGTCAAACCCGTATTTGCCAAACACGGCTATTCGAAGAAAAATCTGAATTTCTACAAAGCGGATGGAAACCTCGCATACAAGTTCAACATTCAAAGAGCAAAGTATAACACCAGTCGTCAAGTCCAGTTTTATGTTAATTGTGGTGTTCATTCCACCGAACTTGCGGAGTTGCATTCCGTTGGGTTGAATGGAGACATATTGGAGTTCGTATCTCATTTCACCTGCCGAATCAGAGAAATAGCCCCTGCCGCTCCGGCCCACTATACCTTAACGCCTGATATCGATCCAGACGCTTTATCGAAAGAACTGGTGTCACATTTGGAAGAGGGCATTTCATTCCTACACTCGCTGACAGGGGCCAGAGATATAGTCCATTATTATATGGACAAGACAGCGCTATATTTAAGCGAAGTAACCTTCCGCTTCCTGCTAAAAGCCGGCGATACGGAAGAAGCCAAGCATTATTTACAGCAACTACACGCCAAATACGGAGCCGAAAAGCGCTGGACGATATTAGAAAAGAAATATGCAGCCGTTTTTGCCGAGTACGGATTATAAGTTATATGGTAAGAAAACAAGCCGAATTCATAACCTAATTTCAATTTGTTTGGAGCTGAATTTAACAATAATTAAAATTGCGATTCCTTCCAATAATATGTCTGAGATAAGGGTGTTAATTTGGAAGGACTGATAATCATGAGTAATATACGGGTTCTACTTTATATAACGTGTGCTCAATAGTTGGACCGAGATCAGCATCCAATTGGTGAAATTTAATCCTGAAGTATAGACTCTTTAGAAAGTTTTTTATGTTATTCTTTTGCCTAAACGCGGGAAGAAATTCTGCATCTTTCTCTACATCACCAAAACGTTGAATCCATTGCTTTATGTAAGTCTCACTAAGTATCTTTCTATTTAAGACACTAATGATGGATTTCACCATTCTTTCATCTTCCCCATCGGAGTACACGCGATCTGTGACGGTTATCTTTTGATAAACTAGGTCGAGGATAGTTAAGAGATCGGTCTCATCTAGTTCGCTACATTGAGCTAAATCATCCAAAACATCTGCTGCGTGTGCTATGGCATGAGCCCAGCCTTTTACTTCGTCATGTCCACGGTAATCACGCTCTTTTTGTACATTGTAGAATACGTTCCCTTTTATCTGATGAATGTGTTCTTTTGAGAGAAATGGTGATTCTCTATGCCTGGATAAAAAGAGCGATATAACCAACATAGAGAAAGATCGAGTGAATACAGCGTCTGAATTTGTTTCTCCAAGTCTAAAATGCAAATGGTTTTCATCCAAGACTACGGGTAAGATTTGCTCTAGTTCGTACACAGTCAGAGCATGACCAGGAATCCAATACGATAAGGTTGTGTAAATTAATTCATCACGTAGCTGGGCATCCAAAGAACCGATGTTATGTATCATTTCTTGTACTAATGGAAATATATCTGAAGGTGCTTGGTAGTCATTCTCTTTTATTAATAACAACTTGTCTTTTAATTCCATTCTACACACTCCTATGAGTAAACTATCATTCAGGTTGCCTTGGTTATATTATACAATTTATAAGGAGTGATGCCCACATGGCAAACGATAAAGGAACACTCAGAACATGCGAACAAGGACATTTGTATTATAAAAAAAGTGATTGCCCAACCTGTCCGACGTGCGAAGCTGAACGTAAACCGACAGAGGGATTTCTAGCCTTATTGTCAGCTCCCGCCAGACGGGCCTTGGAGAATGAAGGCATCACAACACTACTGCAACTTGCGGAGTACACGGAGAAAGAGATCCTGAAACTTCACGGAATCGGGCCATCTGCCATGCCCAAACTGCGAAGCGCTTTGGAAGAAGAGGGATTGTCTTTTAAGAAATAACCCTCTTCACGCTGTTCCACTAATCCAAACCAGAAGCGGAAGTAATCTCCTCCATCGTTACCCGATACAAGAAGTTACCTTCACTGAGTAGCAGACGATGTTGGCGAAAATCCTGTCGTGCCTGCTTGAAGGGGTGATCATCTTCATTTAGCAAATCAATCTTCTGCCCCTTGCTCATTCTTCCGGGCTTCTCCATTTTCTTAAGGACAAACGTACCATGTTTACCGTACCCGGCATCGAACAAGAAATGATAACCATCCGTACTGAGGCCAGAGGAACCGGAGATGTTTGGATTCATAAATGTTACGTTAGGTTCACTGGTTCCCCCTGAGATACAACCGAGTTCAAAATCGGTATAGAAGTAGAACCAGATCTGCTTCTCATTCACCACATTGAGTGCGTAACAATCTGCAATGTCAGCTGCGCTGTTTTCGTACACTTTATTACCGTGCTCATCCCAGGCCAACAGACCGTTTGATCCAATTGGATCGGCCCATCCGTAGTTACCAAATACCCCTTCATCAAAGTAACTGGTCCAGATTGTTCCCTGCTCTGTGACCTGTACACTTTGGATACCGTCTCCCAACAGAAACTCGCGAATTGTATTTCCGTCTAAATCACACACTTTGGCGTTCAAATCAAATTGTTCATTTCCGTAATTCGCACACCGTGCTCCGACGAGCAGCAGATGATCATGTAATGGTTGTACGTAATGATAATTGAACGTCTGCCCCCAGATGACAACTTCCTCAATAGTTTGATCTGTCACAATAAGCACTTTGTACGTATAGCTTTGCTTCAATTTACTTTGGACGAACATACCTCGCTCTCTCTCGGGGATCTGATTCATCAACAACACATAGACAAGGCCATCACCGCCCCACTGGGTGGAAACGATATCGAAGTCCTCGACATAATTTGAAATGTCGGCAAAAGGCAAAAGTTTTACTTTAGGATTGGGCATATCCATATCCTCCTTTGTAGTCAAATGCAGAGTCACCATCTGCATCTGTATAAGAGGATTATGACGTTCACGTACTAAACTGAACATGGCGGAAGTATAGCGAAGGTCTTCTATGGCTTTTGCAGCGTATGAGTAAGATCTTTTGAAAATGCTGCTTCGTCCTTGACACTCGTAGTACAATAAGGAAGTTGTGTAAAATTCTATATGAGAGGAGGACGGAGAGATCGCTATAAGAAGAGTGTGAAAATACATACAACGCACGTGAAGTTAAGGGATAGAAGCACCCGTAGATTCGATTTGCATTATGACTATTACGAGGAAGACTCATCTCAGAAAAACAAAACTGCATAAGGAAGTGTTACGAGGTGGAACCACATATTGAAGAGCAAAAAACAGACTACCGTCCACTAGGTGTGTCGGGATTGGGTGGTTGGCTGATTCTCATCCAGATTGGATTATTTGTTACGGTAATTCTACTTGCAGTGCAATTATTTCAGCAGATAATACCCACATTCACAACTGAGACTTGGGAAATGCTAACTTCCAAACAATCAGACTATTATCACCCATTATGGGGTCCAGTACTTATTTTTGAGATGGTGTACAATACGCTGTTTTTATTATTCAGTGTATATACAATTTTTGTGTTTTATAGCAAGAAAGCAATATTACCCCGTCTGATGATCATCTTCTATGGTCTCAGTCTGATTGTAGGTATTATTGATTACCTATTATTGCTCCAGATTCCGTTAGCAAAAGAATTGGAAGATGGAAGCTCGATCAGAGAAATTGCTAAATCTGTCATCACTTGTGCCATTTGGATTCCTTATTTTATCAAATCCGAGCGAGTTCATAACACATTTGTAAGATAAATGGTAAGCAGGAAATGCCCGATCTTGGATAGAAGCTATCTGAGGTCGGGTTTATTGTATATATGCCGGGCTAGTCATACAGTGTAAAGGTACATTGTTCATTATAGAAGTGAAAAGGAGGAGAGATCTTGAAGATTTATCTGGTAAGGCATGGGATGGATGAGGAAGGGTATCGAGGCGGATGGAGCGATCGTGGACTTATGGAACAGGGTCATATTCAATCAAAGAAACTGGGAGAGCATTTGCATCGTTACGCTGAGGAGTACAACATACATACGATTATTAGCAGTGATCTTCCTCGTGCAGTGCAGACTACACGGGAAATTGAGAAACAATTAAACATGCAGGCTAGCTTAATGAAAGATTGGCGGGAGATGAATAACGGAGATTTGGCAGGCATGCTCCATAAGGATGCTGAAGAGCATTACCCAGGGATTTATTTCAACACCCTTGAGATGGATTCGCCTTTTCCAGGAGGAGAAAGTCCAGGGGATTTTTATAACCGGATAAGCATATCTTTCGAGAATCTTCTTAGAGATATAGAGGACCAAACAGTCAAGTCCAATGTTCTATTAATTACTCACGGCGGAGTGATTAACATCCTGTATTATCTGCTTGAGAAGAGGGAATGGAGCAATAAGTCCAGCTTTTATCCCATGGACAACACCAGTGTACATACCGTTGAAAAGGGAATGCATGGTTGGAAACTTAGCAGTGCAAATGTGTTAAGTCATCTACATTAGTTGTATTCATGATAGATTAAAGAGAAGATGGAGGCGATGACATGAGCGATCAACCAATTGAACTGTTGCAACGTTTAAAATCTTTATCCGGCCCATTTCCAACGTGGGATACGGGGCAGTTGCCGGAGCAGCCGGGGAAGTTATTTTTGGAGTGGTTGAGATTGGCGGTTGAGAACGAAGTGAAAGAACCTCATGCTATGACAATATCCACCGTGGATCAAGACGGTTATCCTGATGCGCGGGTGTTGATTTTGAAGAACGTAATCGACGAAACGTTTTATTTTGCCTCCAGTTCGGAGAGTCGAAAAGGCCAGCAGTTGAAGGAGAACTCTCATGTGGCCCTGACATTCTACTGGCCTTCACTTGGAAGACAGATTCGGATAAGGGGAATTGCGGAGGATCGGGGAGATGAAGCGGGCGCTGATGATTTCCGCAAACGTTCAGCTGGAGCAAGAGCAGTTGCTATGACAGGGCATCAGAGTGAGGTTTTGGATCGTGAGGAACTGCTGGATCGTTCCATCGAAGCTCAGAAAGAAAAGATAAGTCGTGACCCCGGTGTCGTTACACCTCAGTGGAGATTATATGCCGTGAATGCACAAGAGGTGGAGTTTTGGCAGGGAGATTCGGAGCGTAAGCATGTGCGAGTCCAATATGTGATGCAAGATGGGCAGTGGAAGACACTCAGATTATGGCCTTGATTGTACAACAGATGAGTTAGGCAATATGGACCGAATTGCTGAGTGTTTCTTTGTCCTACTAATCTCAGGAGGGTGAGTCAATGAAAACGATTGAAAGTTTCTTCGAACCATTTCCCGTGTTGGAAACCGAACGGACGTTACTCCGGCCTCTTACCTATGATGATCTGGATGATATGTATAGTTATTGCGTTGTACCTGCTGTATCGGAGTTCACCACCTGGGACGCGCATCAGAGCAAAGAAGACACCAAAGCTTTTTTAGATTTTGTCATGAGTCGCTATGAGACGGATCTAATAGGCCCATGGGGGATTGAAGATAAACACACCAAGAGGCTGATCGGTAGTTGTAACTATCTAGGGTGTGATAGCGATAACAGGAGAGTTGAGCTGGGATATGTGTTATCTGATCAATATTGGAATCAAGGCTACATGACTGAAGTAGTGAAACGAATCATCCGATTTGGATTTGACGAAATGGGGCTCGAGCGAATCCAGGCCAGATGTTTAGTGGAAAACACAGGTTCTGCCAAGGTCATGGAGAAGGCAGGCATGCAATTCGAAGGTGTGTTGAGGAAATACATGAAGGTAAAAAATGAGCTTCAAGATCTGAAGATGTATGCTATCGTAAAAGAAGACTTCTACTCGTGTTAAATAAAGAACGTGTTATTGAAAAGTCGTGTGTCATTTATCAGGCTGGCGAGCCATGGATTTTCCTATAATCCTGAATTTATCAGTGGTACACAATAAAAGCAGAAGTAAGAAACAGCTTGAATTGCTGCATCAAGAGTTCAAGGTATCGTATTGAATATTGTCTAATTCAATAATCATATGCCAAGCTTTGGCCCATTCCTGATCGTTGAGGAAATGGGTTTTATTTTTGTTTTCAGCAAGCAACGTACATAATGTCATATCTTGAACCTGGTGCCTTCCGCTATAATCTTTAAGTTATTAAAACATGGATTGAATGAAGGAACCAGGAGGTACAACGAATTGACGACCAAAAACAAATATAAATCACTCGAATTGGAAACCCCCGGCGTATATGAGCTAGAAGGGCTTGAAGTGGGAGTGACATCGAACTGCAATTATAAATGTGACTACTGCTGCGCCTACAATCGGGATGATGGAGCGTGCATCAATAGTCAGGAAGTCATCCGTATTATTAGTGAGCTTCCTCGTCTCAAGAGAGTGCGATTGTCAGGGGGAGAAGTTACTCTGAAATACCAGGATTGCCTGGAGGTTGTGACGTACTGTACGGCACATGGCATCGATACACAATTGAACAGTAATGCCAGTCTGCTGACTGAAGAACGAATCATCGCGTTGCGAGATGCAGGCTTGTCCAACATTCATATCTCGTTTAATTATACGGATGCGGAGGCCTATGCTGCGTACTACCGTGTGCATCCTCGCATGTATGAAAGGTTGGAGCAGAATATCCGTTTGTGTACGGAAGCCGGTCTGGAGACGGTGCTGGAAACGTTACTGTTTGAAGGGAACCAAGCGAACATGCAGGCCATTAGCGATAAGGTGTATGACCTGGGGGTGCGCATCCATGAGATCCAGAACAGTATTAAGATGCCGCATACCGACTGGACCCAGATTGTATCCAAAGAGTCCCTTGTTCGATCTGTTACGGAATTAATTAAACATAAAAAGCCAGATACAACGCTCTATTTCACCTGTATGGATCGGTTCGCTGAACAGTTGAATTTGCGTGAACAACCCGGTGTGTATTTCTCTAATTGTGTGGATGGCACGAAACAGCTACATTTGCACGGTAACGGGGATATTCTCATCTGTGAGTTATGCCATCCTGTTGTGATTGGCAACATCTACACTGGAACGTCGTTGAAGGATATTTATGCCCAACAGCCACCGGCGTTAACGGAATTTTTGGAAAAGCGGCCTTGTCCCGCGTACGATGCTCTTTTTGCAGACGCATAACAGGAAGACCTGATGAAGATATGTGATATGAATGTTGAACGAAATATGTACACGATAACAGTGACATTTAGGGTTCTATAGATTAAAAAATCAAGGTGATCTGATTTCCTTAATAGGAAAACGGATCACCTTTTTTGATTGAACTATTCATTTACACAATATCAGCGATTGGAAGGTGGTTCTGTCATCTTAGTGTCAGTGTGAATATTCTTTAGTTCAATTGATATGGTTTCAGATTCATTTAAGCTACCCGGCCTAATATGGCCTTAAGAACTTAGATGAAGAGGTGAGCTTCACATGATGAAGATTGATGAGAAACCAACCCGGAAAGGACCACATAAAAGGCCGATCTCTCCAAGAAAGCGCAGATGGCTTATCATCACACTTGTCATCGTGCTTGCGGTAGGTGGAATCCTATACAGCCTGGCTGACCGTTACCTGATCAGGCATGTGCAGGTAGTTGTAGCAGATGAGAACACAGGAACGCCAATAACAGGCAACACCAATGATTCCAACAATACTTCGACCACCACAACTGAAGTGAATGCAACGTCAGATGATTGGAATTATTCGAGTGATGATATGAAGGTCAATATTGAAAAGGTACAGACGGGTTCTAGCTCGGATCAGATTACGTATTATGTCGCAGATGTTCAGTTAACGGATGCAAGCAGCCTGCGAACTGCGCTGGCAGACAATAGTTTTGGAACAAATATTACCGAAAATACGTCAGAGATTGCCGCTGCCAACAATGCGATCTTTGCCATTAACGGTGATTATTACGGATTCCGTGAAGATGGTGTCATTATCCGAAATGGAACATTGTATCGGGACAGCCCTACGCGGGATGCACTTGCCCTGTTCAACGACGGTACGATGCAAACATATAACGAGAATGAGATTTCTTCCTCGGAACTTCTGGCTGAAGGTGCAACCGATACACTATCTTTTGGGCCCATTCTGATTCAGGACGGCGAGATTGTTAGTGATTTTAGCAGTGTGAAAATCGATAACAACTTCGGTAACCGCTCCATCCAGGATACCAATCCAAGAACAGCGATCGGCATGATTGCTCCGAATCATTACGTCTTTGTGGTGGTGGATGGACGGCAGGACAACAGCCGTGGCATGACTCTGGCAGAACTGGCCGATGTCATGAAAGGTCTTGGAGCAACCGAAGCCTACAACTTGGACGGCGGCGGTTCATCCACGATGTATTTTATGGGCAGAGTTGTCAATAATCCGCTGGGGCGTAACCAGGAACGTGGCGTAAGTGATATTTTATATCTGACGGAGGGACAAGGATCATGACGATATTAATTCCATCATATGAACCCGATGTGCGTTTACTGAATCTCGTTTTGCAACTACAAACCTTTAAACTTGGACCCATTGTGATTATAGATGATGGCAGCGGCCCCGGTTACCGTGGAATTTTTGAAACGGCAGAAGCGTATGGCTGTACGGTCCTGACACATCCCGTCAATCTGGGTAAGGGCAGGGCGTTGAAGACAGGCTTTCAGTATATTAAGGAGTACGGACCACAGGGCGGTGTGGTGTGCGCAGATAGTGACGGACAGCATCTCCCACATGATATTAAGCGTATCTTCGAAGTGCTGCTCGCACAAACGTCACCGGGAATTGTACTTGGCAGCCGTTGCTTCAGCGGAAAAATTCCAGCACGCAGCCGTTTTGGCAACACAGTCACACGGGCGGTCTTTTCCCTCACGACAGGTACCAAAGTATATGACACGCAGACCGGTCTACGCGGTTTTCCCTACTCCATGCTGGACTGGCTGAACCAGATTCCCGGGGATCGGTTTGAATACGAGATGAACATGTTGTTAACGGCACACAAGGAAGGGTATGAAATTACGGAGGAGTTCATAGATACGGTATATCTGGATCACAATGAGTCCTCCCATTTCCGCCCGCTGGTTGATTCATTCCGGATCTATATGCCAATCCTGATGTTCAGCACATCTTCGGTGCTGTCCGCTCTGATTGATTTTGGATTACTATTCGTCATCCAGTATTTCACGCATAATCTGTTTCTGTCGGTTGTCGCAGCCAGGCTGTGCAGCTCCATCTTCAACTACACGATTAATCGAAAGTACGTATTTTCCGCTGGACGAACCTCTAAGGTTCGGCAGTCATTGCCCAGATACTTCTCACTTGTCCTACTAGTGCTGTTATTAAACTACGGTTTATTGTATTTTTATAATGAAAAACTGATTATTCCGCTGCTCGCAGCCAAGCTGTTGACCGAGGTATCCATCTTCCTGTTCAGCTATTGGGCGCAGCGCAGATTTGTCTATTAATTCTGAAGAGAGAGTAAGCCTATGGATTGCTCTTTTTTGGTTGAAACGGTTTCATATGTACCCCGAAATAGGTTACGATGGAGAACATAGCCCGCAAGGACATCATTCGTCCATGGCTGGACCAATCAGAGTAAACTTAATGTTAATTTGAAGATAAATGTGCGAAGTTCGAGTGTAAATGTTCTTTTGTTGAACTTATATAAAATAAATATGGGAGGATGATTATGTATCTTCGAAGTGTGGAACTCCTGTCGGCCAAGATCGAGAATCGGAACCAATATCCTTTTGACATCCCCGCGATCCGGTCCTTGGAACGATTGGAGCTCACGAATAACGTTACTTTTTTTGTAGGTGAAAATGGTTCAGGGAAATCTACGCTGCTCGAAGGCATCGCTCATCAATGTGGATTCAATACCGCAGGGGGCGGCAGGAATAATACCTATGAGACACATGCTTCAGAATCCTCGCTCGGGAATTATCTCAGGCTGGCATGGTTACCCAAAATAACGAATGGCTTCTTCATGCGCTCTGAATCGTTCTATCAATTCGCATCACATGTCGATGAGATGCCGGCGTCGCTTCAATATTATGGCGGGCGTTCATTACATGAACAATCACATGGGGAGTCTTTTCTCAGTCTGTTCGTCAATCGCTTCAGTTCCAAAGGCATCTATCTGCTTGACGAGCCCGAAGCCGCTTTGTCTCCAGCTAGGCAGCTCTCCTTATTGCGTATCCTTCATGATCTGTCAGGCACTTCACAATTCATTATTGCGACGCATTCACCCATTTTGCTGGGATATCCGGGGGCAGAGATTTTAAGTTTTGACGATAGCCATATTCAAGAGATAGCCTATGAGGAGACAGATCACTATCAGATTACTCGCAGCTTTCTGGAGAATCGCGACCGGATGCTGAATGAATTATTTAAAGATTAAGTTCTCAGTTTAACAAGGGAAGTCACTCAACCATGCGACATGAAATTTATTTATGAGGAGAGATTGGATGAAAGTAGGTTTGCTGATTGTTGATATGCAGGAGAGTATTGTGCGGAAAAAGATGGACCAGACTTCGATAGACCATGCCTGTGAGTATATTAACCATGTGGCTAATGTGCTGCGCTCGAATGATCATACGGTCGTTCACGTGCAGGATGTGGAGGGCATGGAGGGGGCAGCGTCAGATGAGTATCGCATCATTCCCGAGGTGGATGTGAATGAGAAGGATCTCACCGTTACCAAGGAAGCCTCCAATGCCTTCTGGCAAACTGACTTGGAGCAGGTGTTGAAGAGTTATGGAATTGAATTGGTCATCATCGCCGGTTTTGCCGCAGAGGAATGTGTTCTATTCACCTACAACGGAGCGATGGAGCGAGGTTTCCGGCCAGTGATGTTGCAAAATGGAATTCTTAGCACACATCCCGAAGCAGTGACTTCAACGTACAGAGATCGCAATGTGATCTCATATCCTGTGGTTGATTATCTGATTCAATAAGTGTTGGCTACATGCCAGTGGAGGTGATGGTTATGAACGTGCTTAACGTTGCTTTTGTCCTATTGATCTCATTGGCAGGAGTTGTTTTCGGTGTTCAGGGGTTGAAGAAAAAATCTCCAGTCATGATGTATATCAGTGTAATATTTATTTTCGTTCCTATACTTCTTTTCATGGATTGGTTGACGTTCTTACCTTTTATCGCTCCCGCAGCGCTTGCCAGTGGATATTTGGTGAAAAATAAAGATAAGACCAATAATCGGACTCTTTAGGGAGTCTTTTTTTGTCCAAATGTTCATGTCCACTGTGAAAGTAAGGTTACTCCATGGTTTAAACCAAACTTTGCCTATATCTGCTGTGGTTGAAAGAATATATTGAGAACAGGGCACAGCAAACTCGTTGTGGACATCGGTAATGTCATGTATGGACCACTAGCCAACTCATTAACTAAGGGAGATGTGCAATGAAGATGAATGTACAAATTACGAGTATTTTGGCAGAACAAAAGGAATTGTTCCTCAACCTGTACAACTTGTACTTATATAATCTGTCCGAATTTTCTGGCGAGGATCTACTTGAAGAGGGGAAATATGATCCAACGAACACCTATCTATATCTGGAACGCGATGAATTACATCCGTTTTTGATTCAGTATGTAGGAAAGGTTATTGGATTCGTACTGGTGTGCTCACCTCCATATGTGCCGGAAGAAGTGGATTATACCGTGCAGGAGCTGTTCCTGGTCAATAAATATCGCGGGCAGGGGCTGGCAGCAAAAGCAGTTGACTTGGTTTTTGCTCAATTTGAGGGTACATTCAAAGTGGGACAGCTCGCTAACAATGCGGCAGCAGTTTCGTTCTGGAAAAAGTATTATGAGCAACATCAGATTGAATATACTGAGTCTGAATATAACATTGAAATTGACAACATCGCTGGTAGCCACCGGATTTTGTCCCAGACTTTTGTGCGTGGATGACGGTATAGAAGTATGAAGGGAGCAAGTAGGTTAAATGTCTAAAGAGCAATATTTCAAGGACCTCGAAGAAATTATTCATGATGTGATCTATATAGGTTCTTCTGATTCAGAACTTCAGAAAGAAATAGAAACGAATATGTGGTGTATATCAATTTCAGAAGAAATATCTAATGAAGTGAACTTGAGTGATTTTAGTGCTTTTATTATGAACGTCATAGCCAACCGCCAGAATCAGATTAATCATTCGAATAAGCAGAGCGGATTGATATTTTATCTATGGTTTGATTTTATGGCGAGTCAATTAAGATTTAATCTAATCTCGGATAGCAATAAGGAGCTACCTTTCAGATGCAAAATTCAGAATGTGAGTGAGCCTGATGAAATTATAGATCTTTTTTTGAAGTCGAATGTTTATGATGAGATAACCCAAGATACAGATACTAATGAGAATGATACAGATAATGAATACGTATTAAAGGTATATACACAATATTTAGACAAACAATAAACCGTATATCATAGGAATATTTAAATTAGAAGGTGATTAGTTTGTTCATTATCGTAGCAACCAAGGGGAGTTTGAAGTGGATTTCAGGTGTATTTCAGGCAGAAGATGTAGCTAGACAGTACATGGATCTCATACCTGATGAGCTTAAGGCATACCAGAAATTCATTCAGATAGAAAACCTCACATATCCATTTTATATTATAGAGCATCAGGATTCTCCATTTAGGTATCTTGGTAAAGATGAAGTGATTTCACTTTTTGATAAAACAGATGTGTCAGAGGATGAAGATGAGGTGCACTTCAATATCTACACAATTGATTCAGATTATAGATCGAACAAACCTGGAACAGATTATATGGGAGCACTGAGGCATGATCATGTGACCAATGAATCTATAGAGATGTACCGAGAAGAAGGAACAGCGTTTCTGAGTAGACGAAGGATTTTATGAATGTAAGGAAGTTTTTATCACGGTCCTATTTTACTTCTCCTGATTTGGGAGGTAGATAGGATCTTTTTCAATTTCCATTTACCAATACATGGGTTATGATGAATTAAGAGGATTGAATGAAAGTGAGCGTGTAAAGGGGACAAATGTAGGTATGCCAAAGCATCATTTTGTTATAGAAAAAAAATCACAAGTAGACGGAAATATTTATACCTCCTACTCATGGGATTCACAAGGGAGAATACATGGAAGTGGATTAACCACAGAGAATCATGCGACCTTGGAAGACGAATTCATTGCGTACATCTATGATTCCCTTTGCTGGTTGGATACATGGAATCCATCTACCTGTATGAAATGTAGTGGACTGAACAACTATGGAATAACCGTTATTGAAGAGCAGGATGCTTTGTTGAAGTTTCATCAACTGATTCAGGCCTGGATTGATCTATTCAGCCATGCGACTGATCCGATTGTTCTAACAGGGAGTTACTGTTTTGATGGAGAAGAACAGAAGGGCTGTTACGAGAAACTCGTGTACAACAAAGTTGAATTAATCAACGAATTACATAAGCTTGCGAACATGGCAAAGTATGCTGAGATAAATGGGAATTGCATTGTGCATTTTGGGATATGAAATTTAACTCTTTTATTTGAGGGTAAACAAAAAAAGAATTGCTATACTTGTTGTTTTCAAAAGTCTATATGAGATTGATATTGTCACTAAGAGGTGAGGGAATGGAACAAAACAAAATTAAAGCATACCAAACATTAATATACCAAGCCTTTTTAGATATACGTGTGATTGCATCCAAGTTAGCATATCCCTCAGTTGTAGATGTCGAGGATGCTAAAAGAAGTAGTCTGCTCATATTTCATATGACAAACGCTTTTCACAATCTTGCATTATCTCTGGCTGAGAACACAATTTCAAATTGTGAAGATGACTTTTGGAATAGATTAAAGTTTATCAATGAAAAATTTCCTGAGTCGATACAATATAAAGATATATTTAATAGGTTGATTCAAAATTCAGACTGTTAATGTAAATCCATTTCAATAAAGAAGGGAGTTTTTGTATTGCCTTGGCCAATGGTTCATTTTGCAATTGCATCCGAATTGATATCCAAGCCATCCCCTGAATTGTTATTGGGAAGTCTCGCTCCAGATTCCATTCACGTAAGAATCAATCTTCGTACAGAAAAGGCAAAAACCCACCTCATGCCAGAGGCAGGAAGATTTGCAACAGACGAAGAACTTAAAGACTTTTTTGAAACCCAAAAGAAGTTAGCCTATAGTGATCCCAAATTCCTGCAATATCTGTGCGGTTACATCGCCCATATCTATACGGATCGCGCGTGGACATTCGATATCTATCCTGCATATGAAGTCCATCCCAACGGAAGAAGTGTGTATACACAGGATGTCACAAAGCTGGAGTTTATGATTTTACGGAATTGGAACAGGGCCAACGATTGGTTAAATGAGCTGAATGTGGGAAGAGCATTTGATTTAGGCGGATTGCTGGAATCTGAGGTGTACCAGTATAGAGAAGAGAAACTTGAGTTTTTAGTTAACCCTGACAACGAACCTTTGGGTGATTTAAATATTTTATCCATGGAAGCTATGGAAGAGTTCATACATAAAACGGTGTTAGAGCTAAAACAATTGTATACAAAATGGAATGTCTATGAAGATTTACGCAGCAATGAAGGCACTGCACAAATTCGTTCGCATGCTGCATTCGAAGATCAATGAGATTATTTTAGCTGTAAATGCAGGAAATATTGCAGCACAGCGGTTATATCTGAAAGTAGGTTTCCAGTTAATCTTGCATCATAGAATCACATAAAGGAGGAAGGACATGGACATCGTTATGACGCTTGAACCGCACGGATGGCTGGATATCCTGGTTCAACCTGATCAGGGAGAACAGATTGAGATTCCGGTTTCTTTTTTGTCGGATGCGGTGGATGAGATAGCACGTCAATTCGTTGCATTGCACAAAGGAGCCACGGAGGTAACCATGACTATGCAGATCGAACCTGGAGAATATCGCTTCTGGATCAAGAAACGTTCGCAGGTAATCGTTCAATTCATGGTGTATGAGATGAGTGATAACTTTAGTACGGAAGACGTTACAAAGGGTCGGTTACTCATGTCTGAAGAGCTAACGCTGGTCAAGTTGACCAAGCTGTTTTACAGAGAACTAAGCAAATTGAAGGATATGGGACCCGGGGAATATCACAAACGGTGGAGTTTTGATTTCCCCCTGAATGCCTATGAGCGGATAGGAAGGGTTGTCCAGATCCGATGAAATCGAGTGTTTTTAACGAGAAGGAGGAGTGACATGGCGAACATACATAAGGGAAGATATTCAGCTCAAATTGAGGGAGAATTTGTTGTTTTTATTATCGGAATGAGGATCAATCGTTTGTGGGCTATACACAAATGGCTGCCTGTCTTTAAGTCCATGGGCCCGATGATTAAAGAACTGTATATGAATCCGGAGACTGGATTTCTGAGTACAGAGTATTTTATTAGCTGGCGTGGGGTGACGCTACTCCAATACTGGCGCTCTTACGATGAATTGGAGAAATACGCACGGGGCGGACTACACTTGGAAGCTTGGAAAAGATTCAACCGCTCCATCGGTTCAGATGGAACTGTAGGGATCTATCATGAAACATACAAGGCTCAGTCAGGTTCCTTCGAGACCATATACGCCAACATGCCCACATTCGGATTAGCTAAAGCGTCTGAACATGTGCCTTCGACAGGGAAGATGGAGACATTCAGACGCAGAATGGGCGGAGAGAATGACCCCGCAGTGAAAGCACCAGAGAATCCTTAAAGTGGTGAATAGAGAGGAGCATGTTATGAAGGCTAAACTTCGACCAGAAAATATATATTCAAAGCAACTGAGCTGGTTGTGTATTGAACCGATGCTTGTTTCGGTACGGGGCAGAGATATGGCCGCCAAAACAGAGATATACACACAGTTACATGAAGGGCAACAAGCTTTATTTCTGTTCTATTCCTATCATAATCATACGAAGAGTCTGGCAGAATTTTATTGGTTTTCGGCATATAACATCATTGAGATCAAGAGTTGGCATGGGATTAAAAAAGGGATGCACTTTTTTTGTATAGATGAGATGGTAACTGTACTGGACCAGATAGAAAGTCTCATTACGGACAAAAACAGAGTGGGTGAAGAGTGGCGTGAGGTGTTGGCAACGGATCTGGAGAAGGACCCAATCCTGCTCCAGAGAACAGAGGCATTATATGCGACCTATCAGATCGTGGCGCAAGCTGCTATTACACATATGAATGAGATGATCCTGCAAAATCAGGAGATGTATCTGGAGGTTGAGTAAGGTTACTGGAGGTTGAGTAAGGTTATATGAATGCATAGGGGCTACTCATGAGTGAGTAGTCTTTTTATCATGTATGAGAACATTGGCTGCACATCATCGCTTTTTATTTTTATGCTAGAATGGATAGCAGGAAAAAAGCGGAAGAGTTAAATAACATTCTCAAGTAGGTTGGGAGTACACGTATGAACGAGGAAGAACTGTTGCAGTTGTACGAATTGGAACCTGATGAGGTACACCGGGAGGCCATCCGACAGCTGCTTCAGCAAGAGATTGAGAACCGGAAGTCAGAGGATAACGAGGTTCTGAGACTGTTGTGCATCATGTTAATCTGTATTGGAAATGTGGAGGACACCACGCTGATCTGGCAAGCCAAACGAAAGAATCAGGATACGGGCAGTTATATTGATGTGCAGTTATTATGTGGTGCAGGGTATGAGGAGACCTTGTTTTACCTGGAAAATATGGACGGGGAACAGGCGCACAAGGAGTTGCTTTACCTTAAACAGTGCGAGCCGTATGACTTTGTTGATTTTTCCAAAGTGGAATGGGTCTCAGACTATAAACAATATTATGGTGTTTAATATATGAACATACGGGATGAGGTAATTCATAGGCATGGAATAAACGAGCTAACAGACATACTGGAAGGCGGGGGACTATGCCAAGTTTGCATGACAACATCATATTAAGCTACGAAGTCGATTTAGAGAACAAAAGGATAAGGATGTGTACTCGTTCGAGTCATGATGTGCCGAAAAATATGGATGTTTTATTCTCTGGTGTAATGGCCCATACGTTTGATACACCGCTGCATGGCAGTATTATTTTGGATCTCGATGATCGGGACATAGAGCATTTTGTCCCTTATAATCGAGAGTTGTTAGAGTCGGGGAAGGGCTACGGTTGGCCTGTCAGTTATGATTCCTATGACGAATTGCAAATCCGGCTGATTGAGGAGAAATACAAGTACATGGTGATCTCATCCTCGTATGGATTGAGTGGTTGGGTTTTGGCGAAGAACGTAGAGATTTCTATTCAAGAAACGGGGTGAACGGGATGGAGCGTGAATACACACAGCATGGTGGCAAGAAGGGCGCAGGACTAAGAACGGGCATTGTTGTTCTTGTTGTTCTGCTCGTTATTCTAGTAACGACCAATCCAAACGAAGAAGATTTTGTTGCGTGGCTCGCAAGTGAACATGACATCCATGCTTCGTATGATGTGAATGATGGCAGGACGTTTACGCAGACGATCGACGGTGAGGAAAAGAAGCTTCACTATAAAGGCGGACATATAGGGCATATAGGGCATATAGGGATTTTTTCAACATACAGTTACCGTTTTGCGGATAATGAAGAAAAAGAGATCCAGATTGAAGCGGTCGGTATAATGAATATGTTATTTGATAGATAGGTAGATTGATTGTGGACAGTTACAAAAGTTGAGTGAAAGTTCTGCTGATAACCACGCGCTTTGCATGATGTAACTCGTGCAGAGAAGCGTGTTTTTTTGCGTATAAAGCGATAGAAACAGAGATGGTTAACTTCGTTTATTCGCAAATTCCACATTATGGGTTATGATGTACCTTGAGAGAAAATTTTACATACATAGGAAGTCTCTATTTTAAATAAAAGTCATTTAAGGTCTTTACCAGGGGAGTGTTATCCATGACTAAATGGAGGGCTGATTATGAAAAAGTTAACCGTAGTTTCAGTATTATTTCTACTTCTGGTGGCCTGTCAGAACCAGGAAAACACTGAAGATGCACAACAATCATTAGATTCCTCGACTCGAAGTGTCACAGAAATAGAGGCACAACAGGATGAAGAAAAATCGACATCCCAAGAGAATGAAGACATCCCACCAGAGTATCTTGATGAAACAAACTATACCGGTGACAAATTGGAAATCGTCAAACTTATGAATGCTCGTATGCGTTATTTATACGAAGAGGATGAAAAGCGATATATGAATCTTTTTGATCCAAAATCTCCTATATCAGGTATGGGGAGATACAAAGTCCTCAAGGTTAATCCCATGAGCGACATAACTATACAGGAGCAAAGGAAGCTCTTTCAGGCAGTGGTGACGGTTAACGAGTTAAAAGAGAACAACGAAGAGTATATCAATACGATGGTGTTTTGGAAAAAGAAAGAAGATGGCGATAACGCGCAATGGGTTATTGCAGATATCGATTAATAACATAGTTTCTGATAGATGGAAGATCCATATCATTACACAAAAATAAAGGATGATGTACTGATGGCTAGGCAACTAATACTCATTGAAGGATTACCAGGTTCAGGCAAGTCAACGGTTGCCGAGATGGTTTCCGAAATTTTGATAGAACAAGGCAAGACGGTACAACTATTTCAGGAAGGAAATCTGGAGCACCCTGCTGATTACGAGGGCGTATCTTTTTATTATGCAGGAGACTTTGAGGTTTTATTGAAAACGCATGAAGAATACAGAGAGATTTTGGAAAGCAATGCGACTGCCCATGATCAAGGTTTCCTGATTCCATATCGTAAGATGAAAGAGCAATGGGGAATAGAGCTTCCCGATCACATTGTACAGGATATTTTCAGCCGAGATATTTACGAAATTCCTTTTGAGGAAAATGTTAAGCTGATCACCGAGAAGTGGCAAGATTTCGCCCAAAACGTGTTAAACACGAATGATGATTGCATCACGATATTTGAGTGTTGTTTTATCCAGAATCCACTAACCATGGGTCTTGTAAAATGCAATCAATCCAAAGAGCAGAACGTGCAGTATGTATTGGAACTGGGGCGTATCATTCATGCTCTGAATCCGCTTTTCATCTATATCGACCAGAAAGATATATCTTATACCTTTGATAAGGCAGTTAGTGAAAGACCAAAAGAATGGTCAGAGGGATTCATTAATTATTATACGAACCAGGGTTTTGGGCAAGCACAGGGTTATAGGGGGGTTCAGGGTACGGTACAGGTTTTGCAGGAAAGAAAGAAGCTGGAGTCCGAAATCTATGGGTTACTTCAGATGGATAAGGTATGGCTGGATAATTCGGATTATGACCGCGAGGCTTGTAGGCACAAGCTAGAAAAGATTCTGCAGTAACCTTAATGAAATACGAATACATACCGGAGGTCAGTTTTATGACATTTTATGGAGTAGCCTTAATTGCAACAACCGCAATCTTAATTATTATAGGTGTTCGAAGCAAACGGAAAGTAATTCTTAGATGGGGCATAGCCAGTTTAATTTTATTGCTCGTACTCATCATTCCCTCATTCATCATGGGATTCATGGACGGATTTGCTGATGGATGGTCAGCGAGATGACCACTGCAGATAACAATAATGTATCGTATGAACAAAATAACAACAAATTCAACTTCCGTGTGGCAGGTATTGTGATGGATGCGGGAAGAGTTCTTTTGCATACGACTGAACAGGATGATTTCTGGAATCTGCCCGGAGGTCGGGTGAAATTAAACGAGACAACAGAAGCGGCTATTGTGCGAGAGATGATGGAGGAACTGGGTGTTCATGTAGAAGCGCAAAGGCTCGCATATATTAGTGAAGATTTCTTTGAATATGATGGTCTGAAGTATCATGAAGTTGGCTTTTATTATCTCATCACATTGCCGGAAGCCCATAAGCTATATAGTGAAACCGAATTCAAAGGTTTAGAAGATAACGGTAAGTTAACTTTCCAATGGTTTTCCTTGGACGAACTAGAGCAGATGGAAGTATATCCTGTGTTTTTGAAAAAGGAACTGACTAATCTCCTTGATGCAAAAGGCATCAAACACTTCATTCAGAAATAGAGGGATAGGTGCCTATGGATATTACATTTATTCGTCATGGTCATGGCGAACACTTGGTAGATTACCCAAATCAATTAAATTGCCTGCACCCTGGCCTCACTGAATTGGGAAAAAGTCAGGTTATAGCGTTGCGTAAACAAGTGGTTTTTGCTCCTGAAGACGTCATTTTGGTTAGTCCAACGAAACGTACTATTGAAACAGCACAACTCCTAACCCCTAACAAAAATCTTGCGTTCTTCAGCCCACTGGTTGGCCCAAGAATGTTTCCTCAGAATCCAGAGTTTGTTCCTTTCGTCTGTGATCAGATCTATTCCAAGGAAGAGCTCAGCCATCAGTATAGTGACATAAGAATGCTTAATTTGGGGTTGGATTATTGGGAAGAAAGTATTAATCAGATGGATGCAGATCGGTTCCAGATATTAGCTGAACAGCTTCTTGAGTGGTGCAGGCAACAGAGCGGCAATACGTTTATCATTTCACATGACGGTACGATATCGAACTACAGGATATTACTTGGAGAAAAAGAGTTAACCAAAAGTGATTTTCTTGGTGAAGCAGGGCAGTACACGATCAGGAACTTTTAACGATCTAAGAAGATCCCATCAATCTCTTTTACTACACATTAACACAAGGAAGCTGCTTTATAAGCGACTATAACTGCACTTAGGGGGATTTTAAATGAAGTTATCGGATTATGAATATTTAACTTTGGCTCTGGAAGAAGCAGAACAATCACTTACGGAAGGAACGTATCCGATTGGTGCGATAATCGTGGATGTGGATGGGATTGTCGTGAGTAAAGGCCGGAACCGAGTCTTCTCAGATTGCGACCCCACCGCACATGCTGAGGTGGATGCCATTCGTCGGGCAGGAAAACATTTGCTGGATGTAGAGAAGAAGAAATTCTCGAAGAAGAAAGACTTGACGCTTTATACTACCTGTGAGCCTTGTCCCATGTGTTCGTGCACCATATTAATATCGGGGATTAAGAAGATTGTATGGGCAGCAGATGATGAAGAATATGGCGGGCTTCGACGTTTCAAGGAAGGGCCCCATTTTATCCATATGTTTGACACATTATCCTGCGTTGCAGCACCATACCTTGATCTGGAAAATAAACAGAGAGCATTGCTCGCCAAATGGAATATTAGTAGAGGTTTGCTTAATACAGAATGGGAGATTCCTAAACAATGATCTTTTTATAAAGGAGATGAATTCACATGGAATTCGTGGGAGAGAAGGTAAGAATGACATCAGTCACAGAACAGGACCTCGACTTCATATGTCAACTTGAATGTGACACAAATATATGGAGCTTTGAGGAAACTGTTGAAACGGATGAGGAAAAGGTCCGTGAGAAATATCGCAGCCATTTTGCTGTCGCAGATGAGAAACCGTATGCCTATGATTTCGTTATACGCCGCATAAATGATCCGGAAGATACCCCCATTGGTATAGTTCAGATGTGGAGTTATGTGGATTACCGAAAAAGCTGGGAACTTGGATTCGCTGTACTTTCAGAATACGCAGGCAACGGATATGGGAGCGAGGCTACCCGTCTTTTGTTACGATTTGCGTTTCAAGAGTTACAAGATCATAAGGTCGTCGGCATGTGCAATTCACAAAACGTTCGCTCAGCCGCACTGATGCAGCATGTGGGTATGACACGGGAGGCCATCTTCCAGGAAGAGCTATGGTGGAACAATCAGTGGACCGACCAGTACTTTTTCTCGATTTTGGATAGAGAATTTAAGTCTGTCTAATAGGTACGGGAGGAAATAAGATGACTACGTTGGTTCTGTTGTGTTTCTCGTAAATTAGGGCAAAGGTGGTTATAACCATGGGGAGAATTACGGTTTATCATTATGATGCTTTCTCTACCGTTCCCGGTCAAGGTAACCCGGCAGGAGTGGTTTTTGATGCTGATCATTTCAGTGAGACGGAGATGCAGCAGATCGCTTATAAGGTTGGTTTTAATGAGACGGTATTTGTGTTGAATTCTGAAGTAGCTGACGTCAGATTACGTTATTTTACACCGGGCCATGAGATTAATCTGTGTGGTCATGCCACAATGGCATCACTGTATGGTTTGAAGACGCGTGGGATGTTGAGTGACAAAGAGTTAATCACGATTGAAACCAATGTAGGTACATTACCCATACGATTTGAGCGCAATGCCGACACCATTTACATGGAAATGAAACAGGATCAGCCGCAGTTTATACCATTCCAGGGGGATATCGAGAAGCTGGTAAGCGCCATCAATCTCACTCTGGATGATGTTGACCTTTCTACGCCAATCGTTTATGGAAGTACAGGAGCCTGGACGTTATTAATCCCGATTCGTGAACTGAACTCCTTTATGAAAATGAAACCGGATTCTTCCCTGTTCCCAGGAATTTTAATTGAAAATCCCAAAGATTCCCTGCATCCCTTTTGTTTCGAAACCCGTGATTTCGATGCGATGATGCATGCCAGACATTTTTCATCACCATACTCAGGTACTACGGAAGATCCTGTGACTGGAACAGCCTCCGGGGTGATGGGTGCCTATTATTTAACCTATGTGAAACCGGAGATTGATGAGGTACAGTTTGTGATAGAGCAAGGGCATGAGATTGGAAGAGATGGAAAGGTTCAAGTGAGTGTGATTCGGGATGGTGAGGATATGGATGTCAGAATGAAGGGGACAGCTGTATTTATGCGTGAACTAAACGTTGAATTGGACACCTGATCATATACATGAAGGAGAGAGTCTTGTTGAATGAAAAGACTGTTTTAGATAGCGTTACTTGTGTCTTGAAAGAAGAATTAACGGACGCCTCGGTGGGGATCTATCTACACGGTTCTATGGCCATGGGATGCTTTCATCCAAATCAGAGTGATATCGATATATTGGTCGTTAGCCGGGAAAAGCGATCTGCTGACACCTATCGAAGGATAGCAAAAAAGCTAATGCATATTGAAGATGAGATGCACATTACGAAAGGTTTTGAACTCAGTATTGTACTGGAATCTACGATTGTAAGTATGGCATACCCTACTCCTTTCGAATTTCATTATTCTGCCTATCACCGGGAGAAATATCGAACGGATGAGCAATATCTCTGTGGCGGATATGAAGATCCGGATCTGGTAGCACATATGGCGGTCATCTATGATCGAGGTATTGTGCTGGATGGTAAACCCATTAAGGATCTGTTCCAACCGGAAAATCGTGAACATATGATTGCCTCAATCACATCGGACGCGAGTTCAGCTATGGAAGAAATTGTGGACAACCCAGTCTACTATGTATTGAATCTGTCCCGGGTTCTCTTGTATGTGGAAGATTCAGTCATTCACTCTAAGCGAGAAGCAGGAGAATGGGCTCTCACAGAGCTTCCCGCTAAATACACGGACGTCATCTCACAATGTCTTGCAAAGTACAATGGTGATTTGGAGAATGTGAATTTGAGTGAAGCCTTACTTCGGGAGTATGCGGAATATATGTTGAATCAGATCCAATTGAAGGGAGATTAACATTTTGCAAATTTTTGATATTCGGCAGAAGCCGGACGTGCTGCAAGAAGCAGTACAGTATTTCTGGAAACAATGGGGCTCGGAATCAAGCTTCCATTTCTATCGGGATTGTATAGAGCGTTCTGTGGATACAGAGAGTGATGTACCAAGATTTTATGTGATGTTGGACGGAGACCGAATTATCGGTGGGTGCGCTTTGTTGCGAAGTGATCTGAATAGCAGGCAGGATCTTTTTCCCTGGTTTGCGTGTCTTCATGTTGATCCAGAATATCGGGGCCAGAATCTGGGTGGACAACTTCAGACCCATGCGATGAATGAGGTGAAAGCAAAAGGGTATGACAAGCTGTATTTGTGTACTGATCTGACTGATTATTATGAAAAAAATAACTGGGCCTATATCAGTAAAGGATATTTGCTTGATGATGAAGAGACAAGAATCTATGAATATAAGATTTAATAGAGGTTACACACGCTTTATGGCTTTGTCTTGAATTCGGGAGGAATGAACCTATGATTACCGAGATTAATAAACATGATTTCCACAAAGTAAAACATCTCACGGACTCGTGTAAGAATATTGAAGTCAAAGCGGTGGCGTATGGCTTGAACCCGGGACGTATCTATGTAGATGATGCAGAAAATATCACAGCAGCTCTAATTTGGGTACATGGACAATCTGGTTTTCAGTTGATCGGCGACTCTCGAAGTGAGCCCTTTCTGAATGAATTGAAAGAGTACATGCGGGAACGTATAGAACCTGAGTTATTGGACTTACATATGCATGCTGTTGAAATTGGTGTGGTGGACGAAGCCTGGGAAGATGTTCTTCAGCACATCTCTGGGAAAAGAGATATCTCCAGTGATATTCAGCATGTATTCAAGTTGAATCCAAATTCGATAAGTCAGCAAGTACCTCTCGACATATGTGCTTCACAGGACGAGGAAGTCAGAATTCTCAGGATAGATGAAGTACTATTAGGAGAGAAAAGATATAACAATTCTCCATTCCTGAAAGATAAAATCTCTCACTTTTGGACGACAATAGATGATTTTTTACAACATGGCTTTGGCTATATTGCAGTGCATAATGATGATATCGCGAGTGTTTGCCTTTCTGCATTTATCGCAGATCAGACACATGCGGTTGATATTGAAACGGTTGAAGTATACAGAAGAAGAAATTATGGTGCGATGGTGGCCAAAGCTTTTGTAGAAGAATGCGGTCGTGTAGGTATACATCCGTATTGGGATTGTTCACCGGACAATGCGGGCTCAATTCGTCTGGCACAGGGTGTTGGGATGTCACTGGATTTTAACTATAGAGTTTACTGGTATGATCTATCCACGTAGATAGGTATGAGACATGAAGGAGGGTGTGCTGTGAGCGAATCATTACAGGATCAGATTCAATTTCTCATTGAGATTGATAAACTCAAAACGATTGAACGAAAGACGAGAATTATGCATGGTGAGAGACTTGAAAATGATGCAGAGCATTCCTGGCATCTGGCGATGATGGCCTTGGTTCTACAGAGTCACGCCAACAAGGATGTGGATATGCTCAAAGTCATTAAGATGCTTCTCGTTCATGATCTGGTTGAGATCGATGCCGGAGATACTTTTGCCTACGATACGGTGGGGAACACGGATAAATATGATCGTGAACTCAAAGCGGCTCATCGGCTGTTTGGTATGTTGCCTAAGGAACAGGCTGAAGAACTACTCCAGTTATGGTTAGAGTTTGAAGCAAAGCAGACGCCTGAAGCACAATTTGCCTCATCTCTTGATCGGTTGCAGCCTCTTATCCACAATCATCAGAATGAGGGAGATACGTGGCAGAAATATAACATTACAAGTGAACAGGTGTTAAACAGAAACCGTGAAATTGCGAACGGTTCCGAAACATTGTGGGAGTATGCGCAGCAGCTTATTCAGAAATCCGTGGATCAGGGAATCTTGACCAAATCATAAGGATACGTTTCACGTATGCACTTTGAAGAAGGAGGAGCATGGATGGGATATATCATGGAGCTAAGAAAACTGGTGGGACCGCGTCCTCTAATTATGGCGGGCTCATGTGTACTCGTTTTCAACGAGGAAGGTCACCTGTTGCTACAAAAACGTACAGATAGCTTGGATTGGGGGACACTTGGGGGATCCATGGAACCCGGGGAGTCTTTGGAGGAAACAGCTGCGCGGGAATTGTATGAAGAGGCCGGACTGAGAGCGGAATCGTTCAAACTCATTAGCATTTTTTCAGGTGAGGACATGTACTATCAGTATCCACATGGTGATGAAGTTTACAACGTCATGGCTGTTTATGAAGCTGCAGGTATCAAGGGCAGCCCAACCATTATGGATGATGAAGGTCTGGAACTCCGATATTTTGATCTGAATCAGCCGATCCCTGAGATCAATCCGTTTACGGAATATGTGTTGAAGAAGGCAGGATATATCAGAACTCACTAGTAAGAGGGGGGATATTATGACACAGGACTTCTATTGTGATGAAGTGCTGAGTGGTAAAACGCAAGTCAAAGTTGTCATGGAAACAAATAACGTTATGGCTTATCATCACACTCGGCCATACTACAAGCATCACATTGTTGTAATTCCCAAGATTCATATTCAGTCCTTCATTTCAGAAGAGGAAGAGAATAATGATGAGCTACTCATAGAAATGATGCAGGTCATTAAAAAAGTAGCTGCTGACTTGTTAGCTCAGACAGGCTCATCGAAGATTGTAACTAACTTGGGCAGTTATCAAGACTCGAAGCATCAGCATTGGCATATAGTCAGTGGTGAACGAACTTAGAAAACTGTATACCGGATTAACAAACTTCCACCGTTCACTTACGGATGTGGAAGTTTTTTTCGTTTTGAATCAATAAGTACACCGAATGACTTTTACATCCACCATAAAAGTTAAATGAGGAAAAATATGCTAGAATAGGGAGTGGTAGTTTAATAGGTTCATAGGAGGAATAACAATTATGATTACGATATTTCTAATGTTGATTAATGTGCTGTTATACGGACTGGGTGTGTATGCACTGATCCTGTTTATTAAGCTTGCCCAACGTGGGATTCAGGCATTGGATATCTACCTGTATGAGAAACGCGGAGAGCGTTTCTAACGTTCACCATCTCATACTCGAACAGAATTATCATTTTTCTCTCAGTGTTTTATCTTTCCTATTCTAGTATGATTAACGCATCAATCCAGTAAAGAGAGGGTTAATGACATGGATGCTTTTTTAGAGCAAATTAACGAGTTAAACAAGCTTCAGAAAGACTTGGTTAGCCTACATCCTTTGTTTGCAGAACATTATCCAGTGGTTGTAGCCTATGAAGCTTTATTATATATCTATGATTATTCGTCCAAAACGCAGCAATATGAGTGGGTGAAGACGGTACCGGACGATTTATATATTCCTGATGAATGCCTTGCCGCAATGCCGGTGCATCATATGAACGGACGAATGTGTGCGATTGTAACGGATGCAGCGTTCAAAGATCTGGAGCAGAAAGTCTATCTATTCCACGAATATGTTCATTGTTATGTATATGAGAAATATGATGAGCGGATCGTCAACCGTCTTCAGATTAAGCATAAAATGGACCAGCTGAAGCGCGTAACATGGGAACTGGATTATGAGTTTCCGTATGAAGATGAAGTCGTTGTGGAACGGATTAACTCATTGTTGTCTGCTTTGAAGAGTAAAGACCTGACACAAGTACAGACAGCTAGAAAGGCGCTGTTCCGTTCATTAAATGAAGAACAAGCCGAGTATTGGAGCTGGTTGGAGTGGAACGAGGGTTACGCGCGTTATATTGAGAATCTGATTCGGGCAAAATTCGGGCAGGAAAGCAATCATATGGGAGACACAGCTCCGTTTAACCGCTTGATGTTCTATGAGTGTGGGTCGGAATATATTAGTCTGCTTGTGAAGGAGCATCCGGAGTACCATACGGATCTGGAGCAGCTGTTTGACCGCATGCAAGTTGAGAGAATTCAGGGATAATCACGCATCTACGGTGAAAAAAAGGTGGAACCTAGCGAAGTCTCACTATTCTAGTGATCTGCGTTGCACCAGTAGGTTATATCGTTTCTTTTTACTAAGTATAGTAGAATACTTCCCGATAAAAGGAGATTAACTCTATGCCGTTACCTATGGTTCATCTCAATATTGCTAATCTGATTGCAGACTCGCTGCAAATTCAGGCTGATCGAGGTTCATTCTATCTGGGGAATATCGCCCCAGATTCCATACATATGCGCGAAGGTACAACCAGAGATGATAAGGAATACACCCATTTCAACCCAAAAGATGATGGAGATTACGTTGGTGAATTGAAGGATCTTTACTCATTCTATATGCAACAACTTACCGATGAAGGATGGAAGTGGTTTGTGCGAGGATACTTTATGCATGTGCTAACAGATTATTACTGGTTCCGTAGTGTGCATCCCGAATTCGTCGAACGGGTCAACAAGGTAGATCAACATACAGACAGTAGCAGATCGAAGGATGAACTGGCGCGTTTATATTACCAGGAGACGGACCAGATCGATTTTAATCTCTATCAAGGTTCAAGTTGGAGCGAAGAGGTATGGCAGGTGCTCAACAGTTCACCGGGTTATGACATGACGGATCGGTTAACTGCCGATGAGATTGTACGCTGGCGGGACCACACGTTTTCTTTTCTTAATGGGGAAGAACCAGGAATTACTCCTGAGTTCATCACGGGTGAGAGAGTTCAGGTATTTGTGGAAGAGACCGTAGAGCGACTGATCGCTTTGTTGTTTTCATGGGACCCGGAGTTACGTAACTGAATATGACTACAGAAAGTTTAGTGCAATTGAGTTATTAGATACTGTATCTATTACTTCTCTGTTCATTACTTGTCTAATTAACACGAAGTCGGGAGGAACACAGTATGGTGAGATATGTAGGCGTGTTGCTCATAGTCGTCATTGCCACGTTCATTGCAGGGTGTAGCAAACCGAATGAATCGAACGCGGAAGAAGGGCTTCCTGTACTGATCACTTTAACGTGTAATCCCAACCTTGCCTTGGAACCATGCCAAGATGTTGTGTTTGATCGATCTGACGAGATTCGAATCATGATGGAGGCCATACATAAGGCAGAGCGTATGCCAGGTATTATTGATTATGGTACGCAGTACAAGATGAGCATAACAAATGCGGACAGCTCCATAACAAGGTATGATTTTTCACTAGGAATGGATCCCAAGATGCAAGGCTTGTTAGTAAACGAGGAAGACACGCATACTGGATATAGCATTCCTCTTGAGGATGCGAATCAACTAAGAAGACTGATTCAGCGACGTATAGATTAAGAAGGTATATGGAACGGAGAAGAACCTGTGGATGACAAAATCACCATTGAACCTTTGAAACAATCGGATGCAGATGGAGTGTATCAGGTGTTCGAGACAACCATTCCCGCAGCATTTGATCAGGAGGGAATAGGCTCGCTTCTGGATGATATTCAGGATGAAATAACACAGAAAAAAGCGATGATTCACAAGGCATTGCAAGCAAAGGACAGCATCAAAGCAAGTGTGTTTTTCCTCGTCGCCAAAATGGGAGATGTTATTGTAGGCACAATCTCGTATGGACCGTGTGGTAAGGAGATTCGAGAATGTACAGAGGGCCGGCTGAACGGTATCGGAGAACTGGGTAGCCTGTATGTGGTGCCCGAGGTTCAAGGACAGGGGGTTGGTTCGGCGCTCATTTTTGCACTGGTTACTGAACTGCAACGGCTGGGAATTCAGCAATTTTGTCTGGATAGCGGTTACCAGATCGCACAGAAGAAGTGGCAACGCAAATTCGGTGAACCCTATGTGGTGGCGAACAACTATTGGGGCGAAGGAACAGATCATATGGTATGGCTGTGTGAAGTACAGGATTTTATAGAGGTTGTTCAAAAAGCCCGCTTTTGATTACGAAGGATGCCTAGTGGCATCATCAGCATCGAATATGGAATTCAGCCGAAATGTCCGTTGCTCACGTAGTTTTCCCTACGCTCCGCTACTCCATTTCTAGCTTCATCCCATCTTCTCGGTACTGAAAACCAGTCTTTTTGAACATGCACTAAAGTAAAATGAAATGAACAAAAGAGATGACGACCTGTATTGTATAGGGGTCATCTCTTTATCTTTTTGCATCGATCGTGGACGATTGTTCGTACATTGTATCATGTGTGTTTTTATGTACCCGAGGAAAAAAGGAGTGAACATATGTCAATCCAGTGGAATACACCCGAGCAACGGTTATCTCCTAATGCAGTAAACCTGTGGAGAATTAGCGCCATCATATGGAATGTAATAGGTTTCCTGATCCTTGCCGTACTGTTAATACTCGACTCCATCTATGGATGGAAGACGTGGATTGGTTGGGTTTTGTGGGGCGTTACGGCCATATCAGTGCTTTATGCGGTGTGGGATATTTTCATCCAGCCTTCATGGTTATACAAGCATTGGTTCTATGATGTGAATGAGGAGTTCCTGCAACTGAAGCGTGGGGCGCTAACCAAGGTACATCAGATCATCCCCATGGCGAAAGTGCAATCGGTTACAACAAATCAGGGACCTTTAATGCGAAAATATGGACTCTATTCCGTATCGGTTGGCACGATGGGTTCATCGCATGAAATCCCGGCATTGCCAGAGGAAGTCGCGCTTGCACTCCGTCATCAGATTGCGTCCTATGCGCGGATTAATGAGGTGGATGAATGATCGATATGAAGCGACATCATCCATTAACCATGCTGTGGAGCTTGTGGAAACGGGTAAAGAATTGGTTCGCTATCGTCCTTTTTTTGTTTGTTTTCCGTCAGGGCTCGGAGTCCCAATGGATATTCTATGGAAGAATCGCTTTTTATGTAGGTGTCTCCATTAGCATCCTGTCCATGATCCTGAAGTGGTTCACCTCGCGTTATGCAGCAGACGATACAGCCTTTCATATCTACAGTGGTGTGTTTAATCGTACCCGAAGAACGATACCTTATACGAAGGTCCAGAATGTGAATCGTCATACAACGCTGTTTCATCGTTTGTTCAGGGTGACGTCGATTCGATTCGAGACCGGAATTAAGGGAGAAGATGCTACCTTTCAGCTACACGTTGTTTCACTTTCCGAAGCGGAACAGCTGGAGAAAATTGTAGCAGGTCATATGGCTGAAGAAGCAGAAACAGCAGGAGCAACAGAGGAACATGATACGTTGGATGCAGTTCAGATTATGGAAGAGAGAGAGGCGCAATCCAAACCTTTTATAACTGATGAAGTCATGTCTCTACCTGCAAAAGAAAAACAGGAACGGGTTGTTCATTATCATTCCACCCGCAAGGACATATTCAAAGCATCCTTTACCTCGCTTAGTTTTCTCGTACTGATTCCGGTTCTGGCTACGCTCTATTCCTGGGTGAAGGACTTCTTCCCTGATGAAGAAGTAACGGAAAGTTTGTTATTAACCTGGCTTGATTCCTGGTGGATTGCCGGTTTGATGATTTTAGTTTTATTGATCATATCTATTGCTCTGGGCATAGTCAGAACCTTCGTAAAATATGGAAATTTCCAGATCACCTCGGATGCCAAACGGATCTATATCTCGAAGGGCATGATGGAGCAAACGTCATTTTCAATCTTGAAAGAGCGAGTCCAGGCCGTGAAAATTACACAGTCACCGATGAAAAGGCTGCTTGGATTAGCGGAAGTAGAACTGACCACTGCAGGTAGTCTGGGGGAATCCGAGCAGGAGGTGAACTCGCTCTATCCTTTCTTGCCTGTGAAGCAAGCCTATACCCTGATTGAGGAGATCCTGCCATCCTATCGGGTTACGCAGGAGATGGAAAAACTTCCACGAATATCACTATGGCTGCGCCTGCTCAAACCAAGCTGGGGGTGGATCATAATTACGGGTTTATTGTGGTATTTCAAACCATTGGTGTTTGGGCAGAAACATGCCTGGTGGATGATTTCCGCGATTCTGCTCGTGTGGATTGCAACATGCAGAGTGATGGACTTTTTCCATACCCGATACATTCTGCATCAGAATTTCATTCAACTTCGAACCGGTGCGCTCACGTCAACCCTCTTCATCTCCAAACGTGAGAAAGTCATCGAAGTGCAGATCACCCGTAATGTGTTACAGCGTTGGTTCGGTGTGGCTTCCATTCATACGGTAAACCGCGCCAAACCAGTACTGCATCATCGGGCACATGACATTTCCCTGGATACGGCGAAATCATTTCAATCATGGTACATGGGACGTACCCAAGATGTTCAGACCCGTTAATCACAAGAGCAAGTGCAGGAAGACCAAACAAGGTTATTCTGTGCTTGCTCTTTTTAATTGAAGACAGAGGAGGAAGTACATTTTGATTAAAGCTGTGTTCTTTGATGTGGACGGTACATTGCTGAGCGAAATAGATCGGAGTTTATCACCGCGTACTGCTGAGTCGATCCGGGAATTGATTCGTAAAGGCGTTCAAGTCGTACTCGTCACAGGCAGGCCCTATAATTTATGCGAAGAATTCAGAAATCTCGGAATCGATACAATCATTTCGGCTAATGGGGCATTGATCAAAGCAGGTGATGAAGTGATACATAAGTCTGTACTTTCAGCACAGATGGTTAGAGCATTTAGTGAGTTTGCCGAGTTGCATGGGCACAGTATTTCATATTTTACAGAGTCATTTGAGACGAACGGGTTGTGTACAACAGATGGTCGTGTTACTGACGCTTTAAGAGATACGCTTGGACTTATGGATTCCCCACAGAAAATCAGCACGTTGGAACAGGACGTATATTGCATTTGCTTATATGCGGATGAAGCGGAGACGGAGAAATTCCAGTCCAGATTTCCTTCCTTACGATTCGTGAGATTCCATCCGTATGTAGTGAATGTGCTGGAAGCGAGCGAAGTCAGCAAATCTATAGCCGCAGAGAAAGTTCTCGACTACCTGAAGATATCCAGAGAGGAAACAATGGCCTTTGGCGATGGGGAGAATGACGTGGATCTGCTAGTGTATGCGGGAATCGGAATTGCGATGGGAAATGGCGGAGAACGGATTAAACAAAGCGCTGATTATGTCACCCTGCGGGCAAGTGAAGATGGGGTCTTCCATGCATTGAAGCAATTTAAGGTTTTATGAGAATGGATCGGCTAAAAAGATGAAGGATATCCAAATTGTGGATTTTCATGTAGAATGATATAGCACGTATTAAGCCCTAAAGCATAGGGTGTTGATCGAAGGGTGACTTATGAAAAAGGTTGTTATCGTAATCCTGTCTCTTGTCGTACTTGTTGGTGTATCCTCTTCCGCTTATGCTCATCCAGGCAGACTGGATAAGAACGGTGGACATAACTGTTCAGCCAAATCCAAACAAAAGGGTCTGTGCACGGGTTATCACTATCACAAAAAGAAAAAATGAGAATGAGCTGTACAAGATAAACCTGGCCATCGTTCAATGTATGGTTGGGTTTGCATGTGTACCATTGATTTAAAATGATGGAGGCGGTTACACCATGCAGATACAGGAGATATCGGTATGGAATCATGACGATTTAGTGGCGATGCTGGTCGAAAGCTCCAGTGAGGGGTTTAGACATATCGAGCGATTAATCCATGAATATGAGACAGGAATCAATACATTCGAGCAAGAAGATGAAGCGCTTTTTGAATGCAGAGTGCACGATAAGGTGGTTGGGATCTGCGGTCTGAACAGAGATCCTTATTCTGAAGTGACTGATACCGGAAGAATTCGCAGGCTTTATGTGATGAGAGAATTTCGAAGACATGGGGTTGGGCGCAGGCTGATGGATGCGATTATTCATAAAGCGGAAAAACATTACGCTCGACTGGTTCTGTACACAGATCAACCGGTTGCTGGATCTTTTTATCACAACTTGGGATTTAGAGAAGTGACGAGTATGGAGAAGATAACTCATGTATTGGAATTGGGGGAGAAGAGTGATGGATCATATTAAAGCGGTTATTTTTGATTTGGACAATACAATTCTGAACAGAACGATGACCTTTGACGGCTTCACGCAGAGTTTGATTAAAACCTATTTTGGTCACCTTGAGTCAACCGAAGATATAAGCAAACGAATTATTGAACTCGACCAGGATGGTTATAAGGACAAACCCTTTCTGTTCAACGAGTTGTTGCATGAACTGCCCTGGGCAGAGCATCCGCCACATGCAGAACTGATGGAGTTCTATGGCAGAGAGTATGTGCGAAGTTCAGTTCTGATGGAACAGGCGCGAGAAGTCGTTCAGCATCTTCGGGGGAAATACCAAACCGGGTTAATTACCAATGGGCAGACCGATATTCAGTATGGGAAGATCGATCAACTCGGTATCCGGGATGATTACGACCATATTATTGTTTCAGAAGAGGCGGGAGTCAAAAAGCCCGATCCACGCATATTTCAGCTTGCGCTCGATCATTTCGGTCTAAGCCCAGAGCAATGCATCTACATTGGCGATCATCCGGTGAACGATATTGAGGGAGCGGCAAGCGTAGGCATGAGCACCATCTGGATGAAGGTCAACCAGCCGTGGCAGGACAGGATTACGACTAGTCCTTTACATACGATTGAGCATCTAAGTGAGCTGAAGAAATTGCTTTAGAAGACGGTTATATAAATTGAATATAACATTTACACAAAACGTAGAGGACAGAAATAACCTGAAGAAGCGGAGCGGTCGCCTTTATCCCCGGATTTACCCTTTAGGAAAGGAATCAAAAAATCTGGGGATAACAGCGATCGGAAGGTTGTTCTGTCATCGGAGTGGCTAGTGTAAATATTCTTTAGTTAAGTTTATATAGATAAAGATTACTATAAACAAAGTTTGGAAAGCGAGGAACATATGGAGATTAGACAGATGGCTACAGCGTTTTTGAGCAATGGCTCAGAGATGCTGATGATGAAGAAGGCGGGTAGCAGATTGTTTGAGTTTGAATTCTGGGGTGGCATTGGCGGACATCTGGAACAAGGGGAACTGAACGTACCCATGAGCGCCAGCTATCGGGAGATTGAAGAAGAGACCGGGTTCAAGCAAGAGGATGTCGAACACTTTCGGCTTCGATATATTCTGTTGGAAGTTAACGGTGGTGAGATTTGGCAGCAGTTTGTATATTTCGGAGAGACCACGCATCGACATTTTGTGCCCTCGGATGAAGGCGAGTTATTCTGGATACCACTGGATGAGGTGTTGGACTTACATTCGTCTATTCTGATCAAAGCAACGCTTAGGCACTATTTACAACACCCAGGAGCAGAGGACATCTGGATTGGAAACGTTCAGAGGGGAACAGACCTAAAGAACACTCCACAGGTAATATGGAACAGAATGCAGGAAACGATATCATTTGAGCCAAAGGGGGTTAATCGATAATGTTGAAATATAGAATGGAAAGAAAAAAATTGAGATGGATAAATTACCTGTTGATCACTGTACTGATTGCTATCATTCTTCCGAGTAGTCATGTAGAGGCAGGCAGCACGATTACAGTGAAAACGAAGGTCCAATATTATAAAGGACAGCCATACATACATCTAACAGGTGGAAATAAATCTGTGACGGATAAACTGAACAAGACATTTAAACTCCACGCAGTGAAAGCAGCTCGCCTGGACAAAGAAGAAAAGAAATCAAACAAAAAATATTTCTACATCACCATGGCCAGTGTAAAATACAATGCAAAAGAAAAGTTATCTGTGGTATATGAAGATCATGTGTACACTGGCGGAGCACATGGAATGGATGCAACAAAATCATATAACTATGACATAAGAACGGGGAAAGAACTGAAGCTAAGCGAGTATGTTAAAGACGATACTCAGATGGAGAAGGTAGAGAAATCAATCTCCAACAGTCTATTAGCCATGTATAATGCAGGAGTTTCTATTTTTGAAGAAAATATTTATGATTTTCAGCTTGATCAAACATCTGAATTCTTTTTATATGACAAAGGTATCGTCATCCGATTCCACCCTTATGAGGTTGCACCCTACGCTAAAGGGTTTGTAGATATCAAAGTCCCGTTCAGTAAATTCAACCAATAGATTGTTTGCAATAAAAGGCATGATCCAGTTCAATGAGGTCATGTCTTTTTCTATATATACAATCATTCAAAATACTCTAAATAATTTCAATAACTTCGGCTTCTATGTTTCTACATACCGTGTAAATAGCTCAACCCGATCCAAGATGCAGGGTTTGTTATGAAGCATATTGGAAACATGTTTCAGGCTGACCGTAGCAGAGTGTAAATACTATGGCAGCCTGAACGAGCGAACCGGTTTAATTTTGCATAGGGCAGAGGTGGTAGTTATGGGTTTTTGGAAGAAGATGATTTCATAAAACTACGCTGTAATAATTCGATCTTTCGTTTGTCTGTTCCGATGTTCTATCGCTTCCTCATAATCCCCGATCAGTGTATCAAAAATATGCTCCCACGACCGCTGCTCAGCCAGCTTTCTGCCTTCCAGTCCCATCATCCTCAATTGGTTCACGTGATTTCCCCAGAGACATATCTCCCGAATCAGTGCATCAGCCTGACCTGGCTCGAATAACACACCATTGCGATGGTGGGATACCAGATCCTTTACACCTCCAGCATTGGCCGCCACCACAGGGAGTCCTGAAGCCATCGCTTCCAGTACCACATTGCCAAATGTCTCCGTAGAGGAAGGAAACACAAACAGATCTGCCGAAGCATACATAACAGCAAGTTCTTCGCCATGCATATAACCTGTAAAGGTGACATTGGGTGGGGATTGCAGACGCATTTTCGGGAGAGATGGGCCGTCGCCAACGATGATCCAGTGTACACGGGACTGCATTTCCTGGGGCAACTGCTGCATGGTAGTCGTGAGAGTAGCGATATCTTTTTCCGGGGCAATGCGTCCAACGTAGAGTAGAATAAGGGGAGCGGTGATGTGGTATCGTTCACGGATATCCGAGCTGCGTTTATCAGGGGAGTACAGGTTGCAATCAATCCCGCGAGACCAAAGTTTCAGACGCTGAATGCCTTGGGTTTGCAGGGTGTTTAACGTTTCCTGCGATGGAGTTAGGGTTGCATCACAGGCACGGTGGAACCACTGGATATACTTCCAGTAGAGAGGAATCATACTTTTCAACCGGTAGTATTCGAGATAACGATCGAAGTGGGTATGGTAGGAGACAACATGGGGAAGATGGTGTTTGAGGGCATACCTCAGACCAAGCAACCCCATATTAAAAGGTGTGGCGATATGCAGCAGATCGGGTTGAAAGGTTTGTAGCTGCTTGTGCGTGTCTGCTCTGTTGGGTAGAGCAATGCGGCATTCGGGATACAGAAAAAAAGGGATGTTGGCAACCGATCGGACTTGAGTCTCATGGCTTCCTTCAATGACGGAGTTCGGAGTAAACAGCAGATGTTCAATTCTTCTGCGGTTCAGATGGTTACTCAAGCGGTGGAGCGTGCCAGCAACACCATTGGTTTCCGGAAGATAGGTGTCTGTGAACAAGGCCAGGCGCATCATTACCCCTCCCAAGACTTGTGATGCCAAGATCATAACAGCGGAACATTTTCCAGAGGTCAAGTGCATGTTAACTTGACGATATTCCCTGTAAAATGACTTCGGCACGAACATGTAAACTTCCATAAGTTCAACTTATATAGCGTATTCTGATATGATGTAATAACGTGTCGGCGTATATATAGAAAGAGAGATACAGGAGGCAGAGAAAGATGAACAAGTTACAAGAAGAATTGCAGGAGTTGTTACCACTTGATCAGCTTGAAGAGATGTCAGGTGAAGAAGTGGTGGGGAGTGTTGCCATGGACCTTTATCGGGCTGAATTTTCGACGATTCGAGAGAGTGGGTCGGAACTTCCGCAAGTATTGCGAGATATCATTCTAATCATTGATCTGGATACCGAGCTGTCCATGAACGGGATGACCGGTTTCCTTGAGAATTCCAGCGGACAGTATCTCGGTGAGACGATAACAGCTATGGAGCGGATCGGCAATGATGCAGATGCCGTGATCCTGAAGAAGATAGAGCAGATGTTGTCCGAAAGCGGTGTAACGCACGGGCAATTACGAGATAATGTGAATGGCCTGTCCGAAGATGACATCACGACAAGCCTGCAAACACACGGGGAACAGATTCATGAGGTATTACAGCAGATTGAACTGGAAGCCGCGAATTTGAGCATGCAATCGGATAACGAAGAAAGCTTTGACCTGCTGTATCAATATGTGGACGAAAATAAAGAACGTTTGAAACAGGAGATGCAACACGTTTTGTCTAATTGAGTGGGAAGAGGAGGCAAAATGACAATCATGAACAAACGATTAGCGCTGGAATCCTTTTTGGTTACCTTGTTATTCATCATCGGTTTTGTAGCTTGGAATGTCGTTCAAGGCATGATCATGACCATGAATTATGTACCTGATCTCATGAACACCGCTTCTTCGGGTACTCTATTGCAATCCAAGGTTGCTTTTGGAACTATGGTTCAGTGGGATACAACATCCATGATCATGGCTGTTGCCGGATTCGTTTTGCTCGCTGCAGCATATTACGGTCTTCGATCAGGAATGCAGCGTTGGACACAGCGTTCCTGATGTTTTATCCGCTTAGAGTCCAGGTTCTGTACTTACTTAAGCTGCCTTTGCAGCGCACCATTGAAATTCATTTGCAATTGCCCTGAGTCCATTAGACTCAGGGTTTTTGCTATGGCGCGTGCCCAGAGGCACGCATGATCTTGTTGGTGAAAGTCCAACCCAAGGAGGGGCCAAGCCACCTTGGTAGCTAGGATGCTTGCATATGGCGAAATCTGTGTGCAAAAGCGCATCGACAAAAGTACCTGTCAGAAACAGGGCGAGCAACAAGCCAGGCCGTAACATGAAGTGAATCCTGCCGCGTCGTCAAAAAGGCCCTGCAAGGGGGAAAAGAAGGTGCCGAGTCTCGGTCATATAGATGAAGGCCAAGGAAGCTGTGCAGAACTTGGAACAACAGTGAAGAACCTTCCGGCGTAAAGGGAGCGGCATGGCTTGAAAGATCATGCAGTGAACTGGGGAGACCCTCCCCCACACGGATTTTTTTTTTTTTTTTTTTTTTGGAATTT